>JAKSTU010000071.1 GCA_024402435.1 Treponemataceae bacterium | reverse complement strand
CCGGAACGCACGAAGTGAATGCCCCGCTTTGTCATGCCGCCCGGAACGCACGAAGTGAATGCCCCGCTTTGTCATGCCGCCCGGAACGCACGAAGCGAATGCCCCGCTTTGTCATGTTGAACGGAGCGAACGCAGTGAGTGCAGTCGAAACATCTTCCCAAACCTTCATTGTTAAAAATTGCACAAAAGACCGGTTTTTCATATACTCATTTTCATGGAAGTGCAGAACGTACAAGTTGTCAAAGCCCGTGTTCTTGGTTATTGCATGGGTGTAAGGCGGGCCGTTGAAATAGCAGAGCAGGCTCTGGCCCAAAAATCCGATGAATCAGTTTATTCACTCGGCCCTTTGATTCATAACAATTCCGCACTTGAAACACTTTCAGAAAAAGGCCTTGAGCTTCTGGAAGAAGACCGAATATCAGAACTGAAAGACAAAAAGTCAGTGGTAATAATCCGCGCCCACGGTGTTTCGCCGCAAATCCGGGCAAAGCTTTTGGAAAACAACTGCAGAATAATTGATGCCACCTGTCCACGAGTCCTTGCGAATCAGAAACTTGCAGAAAAATGTGCGCAAGAAAACAGAACGCTTTTTCTCGCAGGGGACAAAAATCACGGAGAAGTTGCCGCTGTTGCAGGCTGTGCTCCGAAAAACTGCATCGTAATCGAAAATCCGGAGCAGGCAGAACAGCTGGATGTAAAAAACATTGAAAACGCAACAATTCTTTGTCAGACAACTTTTTCACAAACACAGTATGAAAAGATTTCTTCTATATTATCAGCAAAAATTCCCAACCTTAAAATCATGAACACCATCTGTCCTGCAACAAAAGAACGTCAGGAAGCACTTAGGGATTTGTGCTCCCAGGTAGAAGGAGTCATTGTCATAGGCGGCAAAAACTCGGCAAACACGAAACGACTATTCAATACTGCAAACACGAATGCTCCAAAAGCATGTCTCATAGAATCAGAAAAAGAAATTCCTGCTGATTTTTTCGGGCTTTCAAAAATCGGATTGACAGCAGGAGCTTCAACACCGGATTTTGTAATATCTGCCGTAGAAAGCAGACTTTTCAACAGGCTATAACATTTTTTTAGGATTCTCGCCATCATGGCTCGCCGCTAACGCGGGCTTTTTATAGGAGGCGTGATAAAAATTACGTCCGTGTAATTTTTATCACTTCAGTTTGTTCGCGCGTTGCGCTCTCAAACTGATTATTCTCGCCATCCCTGGCTCGCCGCTAACGCGGGCTTTTTATAGGAGATACAAATGGATAAAAAACTTATTGCACTGTTCATCACTGCCGGACTTGCATTCACTGCACTTTTTGCAGCCGGTTTGGGGATTACAGATGATGACTGTAACAATTTTACACAACATTTCATCGAAATTGCTACTTTCATTACAAACTATGATGATTCAGAGGAAGTAACGGACAATGAAATCAGTCCGGAATCTGACATGTATTCAGACTCAGTAATGCAAATGTCTTTTGCTGTATGCAAAAAATTCAACATTGAAGGTCCGAATTACGCGGAAAAATTGGAAGCTCTGATGAGGAGCGCAACATATTTTGAAGACCTTTATATTTATTTTAACGATGATCCCTACAATTTTCCGTATATTGTACTTGAAGGTACAGAAATAAAAACAATTATTGAAGAAACTGACAGTGATTTATTTGCCAGTCTGACTGAGGACTTCGGATTGACTTCATTGATAGAAAACATTGACAGTGCCTCTTGGGAAATAATCTCGGAACATGGAGATGATTTTCTTCAGGCTGTCCAACAATATCTGATTTTTGAATTTTCAAAACTATTCTAGAAAGAACAGAACTACAAAAGTACAAAGCGGCATCCCGAAAAAACAGGATTCCGCTTTTTTTTTGCCATTATTTCAGAGCAAGACCGTCTTTGAACGCATTTCCTGCTTTTTCGCCCAAAGTAAGGTAATGATGATTAACAGGATCATAAACAATCGGTTTGAACTTTGACAAATCAGTCTTGCCCTTTTCATCAAGAACATCTTCATCAATTGCAACATTTTCTATTTTTCCCACAAGGCGGCAAGTGGCAGGATCATAACTGATTACAGAGCATTCAAGGCACATGGGCAGTTCATTAATTACAGGCGCATTTACAAACTCTGATTTTGTTGCCGTAAAACCTGATTTTTTGAATTTGTCGGGTTCCGTGTTCCCGGAAGCAATTCCTACGTAATCACAGGCAACCACATGGGCAGCATCTGCAATGCTCACAGTAAATCCGCCGCTTTTCTGCAGATTCTTCGTAGTTTTGTGGTCAGCGCTCAGACAAATCCCGATTTTTCCGTCATCCTCAATTCCGCCCCATGCAGCATTCATCGCATCAGGTGTTCCGTTTTCATCATATGTTGCCACAATAAGAACCGGCATCGGATAAAGCCATTCTTTCGTTCCGAAATTCTTCTTCATAGTCATTCCCCTTTTTGGCACAAAAGCCGCCGAAAAAAAAATGGCTCCATAATTGAAGTACACTTCAATAGAGACTTCTGTCCACGGAGCCATAAACGAATGTTAATTCAATAAATCCATGCCGTCAATTCTGAATCCGGTCAGCTTTGGGGACACGCAGCATACGGATTGCATTGAGAACTGCAATCATCATTACGCCCACATCGGCAAAAATTGCAAGCCACATGTTGGCAATGCCCAAGGCGCCCAAAAGCAGACAAATCAGTTTTACACCGATTGCAAACCAAATGTTTTCGTAGACGATTCTGATGCATTTTTTAGACATTCTGATTGCAGTAACGATTTTATAAGGATTGTCATCCATCAGAACCATGTCAGCAGCTTCAATTGCAGCATCGGATCCCAGGGCGCCCATTGCAATACCGATGTCACTGCGGGTAAGAACCGGCGCATCATTTATTCCGTCGCCCACAAAGGCAAGAACTTCACCGGATTTTTTGGCCGCAATCAGTTCTTCAACTTTGGAAACTTTGTCACCGGGCAGCAGGTCGCCGTAAAAGCGCGTTATCTTAAGTTCAGCGGCAACTTTTTCTGCCACATTTGATGCATCTCCTGTCAGCATGACAGTTTCTTTCACACCCAGATTTTTCAGTTCAGCCATTGCTTCTTTGGCATTGTCTTTAATCCGGTCAGAAATCACAATGTTTCCGGCATAAACTCCGTCAACTGCAATATGGATTACAGTTCCAATCACATCACAATTGTCAGCTTCAATACCCAGCACCTTCATCAGCTTTGCATTTCCGCAGGCAACATTCACTCCGTCAACTTTTGCCTTTACACCATGGCCTGCAATTTCTTCAACATCAGAAACACGGTTCCGGTCGATTTCTTTTGCCCATGCTTTTTTCAGGCTCAAAGAAATAGGATGATTTGAAAAACCTTCTGCATGTGCCGCATATTCAAGAAGTTTTTCTTCAGCATATCCTCTGCTGTGAATTGCAGTCACTTCAAAGACACCTTTTGTAAGTGTTCCGGTTTTGTCAAAGACCAGGTATTTTGCTTTGCTCAATGTTTCAAGATAATTTGATCCTTTGATCAGCACACCGCTTCTGCTTGCCGCACCGATTCCTGCAAAAAAACTTAAAGGAATGCTGATTACAAGAGCGCAGGGACAGCTGATTACAAGAAATGTCAAAGCGCGGTAAAGCCAGACAGTCCATGCAGGTTCAATTTTCAGCAGAAGGCTTGCAACGGGAGGAATAACAGCCAGAGCCAAAGCACTGAAACATACGGCAGGCGTGTAATAGCGTGCGAATTTCGTGATGAATTCTTCGGATTTTGATTTTTTTGAACTGGCGTTTTCCACCAGATCAAGAATCTTTGCCACAGTTGATTCACCAAAGTCAGTAGTCGTCGTAATTTTTAGGACACCGCTCAGATTTATGCAGCCGCTCATCACATTGTCACCGGCAGCTACACTTCTCGGAACGCTTTCTCCTGTAAGGGCACTTGTATCAATTGTCGCGCTTCCTTCAGAAACAATACCGTCAATGGGGATTTTTTCACCGGGCTGAACAATAATCACCGTTCCTACAGCAACTTCAGAAGGATCCACCCGTTCAATTGCACCGTCTTTTTCAATGTTTGCATAGTCAGGACGGATGTCCATAAGGTCCGCAATGTTGCGACGGCTTTTTCCCACGGCAATGCTTTCAAAAAGTTCGCCAACCTGATAAAAAAGCATTACGGCAGTGCTTTCCTTAAAATCGCCCAAAGCATAAGCACCAACAGTTGCCACAGCCATCAGAAAATTCTCATCAAAAACCTGACCTTTCAAAATTCCTTTGAATGCCTTTTTCAGCACCTCAAAACCGATTATCAGATAAGGAACCAGATACAGAATCATGGTAAGAACCGGATTTTCTATGGGCAGAACCAGAAGAATTCCAAGAATCACTGTTGAAAGAATTATTTTGACAAGATTTTTTTTCTGCTTCTTTGTCATGGCAACCTCCAAAAGTCAAAAATCAAAGATAGATTTCGCAGTCGTCTTCGACTTTCTTGCAGTTTTTAAGAACTGTTTTCATAACAGAAGCAACATCAGCTCCGTCTTCAAACTCAACGTCCATTTTGAGGGCCATGTAATTGACTGTTGCGTTTTTTACACCTGCTGTTTTCTTTGCAGCTTCTTCCATTTTGTTTGCACAGTTTGCGCAGTCAACTTCGATTTTGTATGATTTTTTCATGGTAACCACCTTGTCTTAAGATTTTCAAACACTTGAACACTTGTTCATGTGTTTAATCACATAATAATCTTTTTTCTTTTTCTGTCAATAAGCATAGTGGATTTTTTTCGGAATTATTTCCTCGGGAACCGTAAGCAAACCGGGCTATGAACAAAAAAAAGCACCTGTCAAAATGATATCAGAAACCGCAGAGAACAGCTTTTGCTTCACCGATTTTTCCGCCCTTCAAAACCCATTCCTTGATTTTTCTCTGCAAACTGGTCTCTTCAGGAGCTTTTGACATGTCTTCAATCTGTGACCCGAAAACCCATGTTTTGTAGTCGTCAGCGTCTTCATTCACTTCTACAGTTTCAAAACATGATTTGAACTGTCTTATTCTGGAGTTTTCGGGCAAAAGCTGATCCAGTGCAGGCGCCACCAGCCAGGATTCCACTTTGCAGGGCCATTCAATGCATTCCGGAAACTGATCCCGGCAGAAACTGCGGAATTCTGCAAAAGAGGCGGCGCAAACAGAGCGTGTAATGTCAGCATTTCCGGGAATGTGGAGAAAAACTGTTCTGTCAGCAGAAGCGAACTCGTATTCAAGAGTGCCCAACCGGAAAAGACAAAGAGAAAGCTGTCTCCAGGTCCAGAAATCCCGGTCAAAGCCGTATCGCCCGAAACTTGCATAGTGTTCTTTGACAAAGCGGGCAAAGCATTCCATTGTTGCCGCATAAACGGAATCAGCAATTCCCCGTTTTCTGTAGGATTCGTAGGCAAGACATGCAGCCTTAAGGTGAAGAAAAAGGATATAATATCCGTCATCACCGCGGCCACAGAACATCTGGTGAATTTCCTGCTGAGCAGCTTCCGCTTTGCCGGGAACAATCAAATCTTCTGCAAGAAATCTAAGGTTCTCCGTCAAAGGTTCCCGGTCAAAGCCGATCATCGCACCGGAAACCAGGTCAGGCATTCCGGTCAATGAGCAAAGTTCCTCAACAGTCATGGTTACTCAGTTATTAAGGACAATCTGGTTGATTTTGTCAGCCATCTTGGAAAGAGGAACCTGTTCCTGAACACCACCAAGTTCCCAAGCAACTTTAGGCATTCCGTAAACAACAGAACTTTCCTGATCCTGACCGAGTGTGCGTGCACCCTGTTTCCGCATTTCAGCAAGCTGTTTTGCACCGTCACCGCCCATACCTGTCATGATGATACCCAGCGCATGATTCTGGAAAACCATTGCAACTGATTCAAACAGTACGTCAACAGAAGGTCTGTGTCCGTTTACAGGCGGTGTATCAATTACGCGGACAATGTGGTCAAAGCCTTTTTTCATCACGATTATATGATGGCTTCCCGGAGCGATATAAACATGACCCGGCTTGAGAACATCACCGTCTTCTGCTTCTTTAACTTCCAAAGGACAAATATTGTTCAAACTCTGTGCAAATTCCTTTGTAAAGCCGGCAGGCATGTGCTGAACAACCAGCATCGGCAGTCTGATGTCCGGAGACAGATCTTTGAAAACTTCGCGCAATGCGTTGGGACCGCCGGTTGAAATACCAAGTGCAATAATCTCAAGTTTGCCGGGATTGCGTACAGACTGTACAACAGCCGGTTCTTTCTGAGGCTGTGTTGCCCAGGTTGGCGTTGAAAATGAAAGAGGAACAATTTTTGCAGGTTTGTCGCTGTTTTCACCGGTTGCGATATTGGAAATTGTTGCCGGCTGAGAATCCTTTGAGTTTACATCATCTTTCTGAGAGTAATATGTGTTCAGTACATTGCCGGAAAGTCCGCGTTTTTTTGCAGCATATTTTCCACCGTAGCTGGTGAGCATTTCTGTAATGCGCATTGCCACAGTCTGAATATCCATAGAAATTGATCCGGAGGGTTTCTGGATAAAGTCACTTGCTCCCATTTCAAGACAGCGCATTGTAACAGTGGCACCTTCACTTGTAAGGCTTGAAAGCATTACAACAGGAATATCGATTCCACGGTTTTTGCGCTCCTGAAGGAACTGAAGTCCGTTCATTTCGGGCATTTCAACATCAAGAAGAATAACGTCGGGTTTGCACAAAGGAATTTTATCCAACGCAAAACGACCGTTCATTGCTGTTGCCGCAACACTCAGGTTGGGAGTAGCTTCAATAATTCTAGTAATAAGATTGCGCATCAACGCAGAGTCATCAACAACCAAAACAGAAATTCTATCATTCATGAAAAGCCTCTTTAAAAATCGAGTCTCCAGATGCAGCCGCAAATGGAGACATTTTTGCAAGAAACGGAAAAAACTTCTGGCAAACCAAACTGATTTACTTCAAGTTTTTCTGGTACAGACAAGACCAGTCAGTTTTGAGGAATTCGAACTTTGTATCCATTCCGAAAAGTGACTCTGAATGTCCGATGAAAAGATATGACTGAGGTCCCATTGAATCCCAGAAACGGTTTACAGTAGCAAGCTGTGCAGCGTCATCAAAATAAATGAGAACGTTGCGGCAGAAAACTACGTCCAGATTGCGGAGTCCGGCATCAAATTTAAGGTTATGGTAGTCAAAGCGGATGCGGTTTTTGATGTCATCAATCACTTGATATCCGTTGTTGACCTTTGTAAAGAAACGGTCGAGGTAATTCTGGGGAATTCCGGCAACACGGGATTCTTCATAAAATCCCTGTTTTCCGACCATAAGAGATTTGAGAGAAATATCAGAAGCAACAATCTCAAAAGTATAAGGCGCAGGCAGAATGTCTTTAAGAATCATTGCAATTGTGTATGGTTCTTCACCTGTAGAACAACCGGCGCTCCAGATTCTGATTGTTCTGTCGCCTTTGGCTTTTTTGTTTTCAATTACATGCGGAATTACATAATTGATCAGCGTGTCAAAATGGGGTTGGTTTCTGAAAAAACGTGTCAGGTTAGTTGTTACTGAATCAAGAAGAAGTTTCATTTCTTCTTTGTCAGAAGTAATCAGCTTATAATAACTACGGACGTCATCCATTTTTTTGTCACGGAGACGCTCTTTCAAACGACTGTCCAGGATAGATCGGTTCGTTGCAGAAAACGTAATGCCGCTTTCATCATAAATAACCTTTCTGAAAAGGTCGAAATCTGCATCAGTAAGTAAATCAGCCATATGCAGCAATTTTATCGCACTGTTTTAAAAACTGCAACATAAACATGACAATTGTAAAATAGTGTGATTTTGCCTAAAAAAATGGGAATCAGCGGGGAATAAAGCCCAGATTGACTGCACTCTTGCTGAATATGACATAGCTGAACACATTTTTGCCGTTTACCACAAGAGCCGAAGAATCGCCGCCGTCAAATTCAAGAGCAGTCCATGCACCCGCATGCTGAAGAATCAGTGCCGATTCGCTGAAGGAAACGCCCTTGCATGAAGTTTGCTGTCCGCCTTCTGCACTCAGCACAAAAAGAAATCTGCCGTCTTCTGAAAGTCCCGCTGCCGTACGTGCATCTTGAAAGGGTTTGAAAGTTCCGCAAGGTTTTCCATCATTGAGTATAAGGTAAAAACCGCCCAATGAAAAAAGATGGCCTCTTTCTGCACAAATCTGCTGACTTTTGTAAATCTTTCCACGTCCGTCTTCAAAAAACGAAAGCTGTGCATAATTAGGCCAGGGAGAGCACAAAACCTCATTGCCAAGCTGAATAATTCCGGAAGAAGTAAAATATGTTTCAAAAGGAGAAATTCTGTCCCAAGAGCTTTTGCAACCATAGGGTGTGGTGTTGATTGCAACAGTTGAACCGGTACGGCGTGCAAAATTCAGTGTAAATTCAGAAAGGACTTTTTCTTCATTGCATGAACCCGGAGGATCAAAAACCGGATCCACAAGAGACAGATCGATTTTTGTCACGTGGTAAATCTGAGACAGCTCAGAAATCACAACTTTTTTGTATTCAATGCCGGGAGCAATCTGTTCATAGGGAAAATAATCCTGTGCAAGAAAAAGAGCAGAACCGTCGGCAAAAAAATCAGAGGGAATCAGTCCTGCATTTTTTTGGGGAACCGACCGGCATCCGAAACAGGAAATGAGAAAAATCAGAAAAAAAATCCGGGAAAAAGCCGTGAAAACATTTTTGCACTTTTTCATGACACAATTATACATGTTTTCCGGTTGAAAAACCATGCAGAAACGTGATAAAAATATTATATGAAAACACAACTTATTAAGGACATTTTAGTGTCCGCTCCAGACGGCCGTACAGTAACAATCTGCGGCTGGGTGCGCACTAAGCGCGATTCGAAGAACCTTTGTTTCATTCAGGTGAACGACGGCTCATGTTTTGCCTCCATTCAGTTAACTTATGACCGGGAAAATCCCAATAATTCAAATAATTCCAATTCTAATGCCATTGAAGCAGAACTTTCAAAAGTTACAACCGGTGCTTCTGTAATTGCAACCGGAAAACTGATTGAATCCCCTGCTTCAGGACAGGCTGTAGAAGTTTCTCTTGAAACTTTGGAAGTCTGCGGAATTTCTCCCAGTGACTATCCGCTGCAGAAAAAAGGACACACCATCGAGTTCCTCCGCGAAATTGCACACCTGCGTCCGCGCACCAACATGATCGGTGCCACAGCCCGTGTACGCAGTCAGATGGCTTTTGCTGTACATTCATTCTTCAATGAAAACGGATTCCACTATTTCAACGCGCCAATCATCACATGCAGTGACTGTGAAGGTGCCGGTGAAATGTTCCAGGTAACGACACTGGATCTGGACCGGGTTGCAAAATCAGGTGAGGTTGATTACAGCAAGGACTTTTTCGGCAAAAAGGCAAGTCTTACAGTTTCCGGTCAGCTTGAAGCAGAAACTTATGCAACTGCCCTTTCACGTGTTTATACATTCGGCCCCACATTCCGCGCTGAAAATTCAAACACACCCCGCCATCTGGCAGAGTTCTGGATGATCGAGCCTGAAGTTGCATTCTACGATCTTTATGATGACATGGATCTGGCTGAATCTTTCGTAAAATACCTTTTGAACTGGGCTTTGACAAAATGTGCTGATGATTTGGCTTTCTTTGACCAGCGTGTTCAGAAAGGTCTGATTGAAACTCTCAGAAATGTTGCAAATGCAGATTTTGCCCGTGTTTCTTACACCGATGCAGTTGCAGAACTGGAAAAGAACAACGACAAATTCGAGTTCAAGGCATTCTGGGGATGTGACCTTCAGACAGAGCACGAAAGATTCCTGACAGAGCAGATTTATAAACGCCCGGTAATGGTTTACAACTATCCGAAAGAAATCAAGGCTTTCTACATGAAGATGAACGAAGACGGAAAGACTGTCCGTGCAGTTGATGTTCTTGTTCCCGGAATCGGAGAGCTGATCGGCGGATCTGAGCGCGAAAATGATTACGACAAACTCAAGAACCGCATTGTAGAGCTGGGAATGAATCCTGAAGACTACTGGTGGTATCTGGATCTGCGTAAATACGGTTCAGTTCCTCACGCAGGATTCGGAATGGGATTTGAGCGCCTGATCCGTTACGTTACAGGAATGAGCAACCTTCGGGATGTTATTCCTTATCCCCGTGCACCTAAACTTGCGGAATTCTAAATAATTTGCTGCGCAAATTATTTTAACGAGTTTTGTTTCACAAAACTCGTGAGCGGGCTGCG
>JAKSTU010000070.1 GCA_024402435.1 Treponemataceae bacterium | reverse complement strand
CGGCTCAAGTCGTGTCGGGCGCGGGCAGCAGTTTGGCGGGCACTGGTTGCAGTGTGGCGGATGCGGCTCAAGTTGTGTCCGGCACTGGGGAAACTTTGTCCGGCGCGGGTAAAGTTGTGGCCGGCACTGGTAGCAGTGTGGCGGGCGCGGGTAAAACTTTGTCCGCCGCGGGTAACGCTGTGGCCGGCGCGGCTCAAGCTGTGTCCTGCACTGGGGAAACTTTGTCCGGCACGGGTAACAGTTTGGCCGACGCCGCTCAAGCTGTGTCGGGCGCGGGTAACAGTGTGGCGGGCACTGGGGAAACTTTGTCCGGCACTGGTTGCAGTGTGGCCGACACTGGTAAAGCTTTGTCCGCCGCGGGTAACAGTTTGGCGGGCGCTGGTTGCAGTTTGGCGGGCGCGGGTGAAACTTTGTCCGGCACTGGTTGCAGTGTGGCGGGCACTGGTAAAGCTTTGTCCGGCACTGGTGAAACTTTGTCCGCCGCGGGTAGCAGTGTGGCGGGCACTGGTAGCAGTTTGGCCGGTGCGGGTAACAGTTTGGCCGGCGCCGCTCAAGTCGTGTCGGGCGTTGGTAAAGCCGTGTCGGGCGCGGGTAACAGTTTGGCCGACGCCGCTCAAGCTGTGGCGGGCGCGGGTAACAGTGTGGCCGACGCCGCTCAAACTGTGGCAGGCGTGGGTAACAGTTTGGCGGACACTGGTAAAGCTTTGTCCAGCGCTGCTCAAGTTGTGTCCGGCACTGGGGAAACTTTGTCCGCCGCGGGTAACAGTTTGGCGGGCGCGGGTAAAACTTTGTCCGCCGCGGGTAACAGTGTGGCCGACGCCGCTCAAGCTGTGTCGGGCGCGGGTAACAGTTTGGCCGACGCCGCTCAAGCTGTGTCCGGCAGTGGTTGCAGTGTGGCGGGCACTGGTAAAGCTTTGTCCGGCGCGGGTAACAGTGTGGCGGGCGCTGCTCAAGTTGTGGCCGGCACTGGGAAAACTTTGTCCGGCACTGGTTGCAGTTTGGCCGACACTGGTAAAGCTGTGGCCGGCGCGGGTAACAGTTTGGCGGGCGCTGGTAGCGCTGTGGGCGGCGCGGCTCAAGCTTTGTCCGCCGCGGGTAAAGCTTTGTCAGGCGCGGGTAAAGTTGTGGCCGGCACTGATAAAACTTTGTCCGACACTGGTAACAGTGCGGCGGGCGCGGCTCAAGCTGTGTCAGGCGCAGGTAACAGTGTGGCGGGCGCTGGTAGCGCTGTGGGCGGCGCGGGTAACAGTGTGGCGGGCGCGGCTCAAGTCGTGTCGGGCGCGGGCAGCAGTTTGGCGGGCACCCCACCCGCCCGCAATGGCGTCAGTTTTTCCGCGCTGGAAGCAATGTTCCGCACAGCCATTGAACAGCCGGAAATCGTAGCCCTTTCAATCGGAACCCGCCCTGACTGTCTGGACAACCGGATGATACAGCTGCTTGCCGAACTGAACCGGATAAAGCCTGTGTGGGTGGAACTGGGACTTCAGACAATTCATGACAAAACTGCAGTGCGCATAAACCGCGGTTACCCGCTGGAAGTTTTTCTTGACACATGGGAACGTCTCAAAGCCGCAGGACTAGCCGGTATTGTACATCTGATTTTCGGACTGCCCGGGGAAACAGAAGAAGACATGCTTGAAAGCGCAGCTTTTCTTGGAAAACTTCAGCCTGCACCGGACGGTGTAAAATTCGCGAACCTGCAGATTCTGCGCGGCACAAAAACAGCTGATGAGTTTGCGGAACATCCTGAAGATTTTCAGTGCTTTAATATGGAAGATTATGCATGTTTTCTGGAACGGGCAGTGTCTCTGCTGGCTCCGCAAACGGTGGTGCACAGACTTACAGGCGACGGTCCAAAAGCCCTGCTGATTGAACCGAAGTGGAGCGCAGACAAAAAGCGTGTGCTCAACTGCCTCAAAGCACACGGTTTGCTGTAAAAGCACAGAAATTGGATACCTATAGAACATGCCGGATATTATCCACTGAGGGAAATGTTTAACTCCGGGCAAGTCTGACAATAACGGTCCCAAATCTTTTTTCCAAAAATTTTTTCAATTTTTTTCATAAATTCGTAAACTGCCGCAATAACTATAATGGAAAGATTTTTAACTGCAGGAGACCGTAATGGCAGATTATTTTTCGGATTACAGCAAGCTCACGCCCGAAGAACAGTGGGAAAAAGCTACTATCGCCAACAACTACATTTTTTATTATGTGATGCATGAAAATCCTGATATCTGCAAGGAAGTAATAGAACGACTTTTACAGATTGAGATTGACCATATCGAAATGGCACAGGAAGAAGTAATCAAAGTGGACATGAACGCCAAAAGCATAAGAATGGATGTGTATATAAAAAATGCAACGCAAGCCTTTGATTTGGAGATTCAGGCCTTGGACACTCATGAACTTCCCGAGCGTGCAAGATACTATCAGGGGATTATTGATGTGGATACATTAAAATCAGGGGAACTGTATTCCGAACTGAAAGACTCTTATATCATCTTCATCTGTATTACCGATATTTTTGGGAAAGGACTTCCGATTTACAGATTTGAAAACCTATGCACAGATGACTCAAGCATCAGCCTTAATGACCGGGCATATAAATACTTTTTCATTTCCAGCAAGTATGGTAAAATCCGGAATGAAAAACAGAGAAATTTTCTCCAGCTTGTAATGAACAATGAAAAAACTGATGAACTTTCATCCAAGATTCTGGAAAAAGTAAAGTCAGCCAAGCAGAACATTCTAGTAAGGAAAGGTTATATGGACTTAATCAGAGAAAAGGCATATGCGGCAAAAGCGGCAGAAAAACGAAAAGCCGATGAAGATGCCATTGCTTTTTTAAAAGAAGGTTTATCTCCTGATTTAATCGCAAAATGTATAAATCTCCCTCTGGAACATGTTAAGGAACTGGCTGAACAGTTGGAAAAATAGTTTTTTAAGACTGACCCAAGTAGTGCATCCAAGATTCTGGAAAAAGTAAAGTCAGCCAAACAGAACATTCTAGTAAGGAAAGGTTATATGGACTTAATCAGAGAAAAGGCATATGCGGCAAAAGCGGCAGAAAAACGAAAAGCCGATGAAGATGCCATTGCTTTTTTAAAAGAAGGTGACTCTGTTGAAAAAGTTGCAAGATGTATAAATCTTCCACTGGAACATGTAAAGGAACTGGCTGAACAGCTCCGCTCCATGTGAGGGCGCCAGATGCTGCATAGTCTGTCCGCTTTTCATCCGGCATCTCACTTCTGCGCTTCAAGAAACTTCAATGCTCTTTCAGGCCAGCCTTCAACGTCGGTACCGGTTCCGTCACCGAAGCCGTGGGGTGCGTGCTCCGCTTCTTCAAGAACGTGAGGCACCTTGAATCTGGAGAGCAGTTCGTCAAAAAGCTCGGAGTTTCTGCATGGAACTACAGAATCGTCTTTGCCGCATACCAGATAACAGGGCGGATAATCTGCATCAAGATGGCGGAGCACATCATACTTGTGGAGCAGAGTCAGGGTATAATCCTTGCCCAGCATTTTCATCACGATAAAGTCTTCCTGACAGTCCTGAGTGATATAAGAAAAATCCACCAGCGTATAAATCGGGAACATTGCTTTCGGGCGGGGAAGACCGTAAGACTTATAGCCCACTGTCGAAAGCCCCCAGTTTGAAATCAGGTTGGCACCGGCAGAATAGCCGCCGATTGCGTAATTGTCTCCGTCCAGCCGGAATTCAGTCTCATGAGCCTTTGCATAACGTATCACAGCAGCAATATCATCAAGAGCAACAGGCAGAGTTCCGGACTCCGAAACCCGGTAAGTCATTACAAAAACCTGATAGCCGGCTTCTACAAAATGCTTTGCCGTAGGAATCGATTCAATATAGGTACAGACACAAAAGTATGCCCCGCCTGAGCAAAGAATTATGTATGGCTTTTCCGGATCAATTTTTTCCGGTGTAATGCGGATGAAATTTGCATCGCTTTCCGGGGCAACAAAGTGAATGTCTGCCCTGCCCGCTTTTCTGCATTCCGAAAGAAAATTCAGTCCTTCAACAATGGAATCCGCAGAATTGCCCAAAGAATCCCGGAAAGAAATAGGCTTATAGTATTCATGGTCCGGCGGCAGATTGTCATAATCCTGATTTTTTCCGTCATAAATCATGAACTTTCTGAGTTCCTTCAACTCAGGCAATGCAAAAGCGTCTTTTGTAATCGTATCCCGTGTAATCATAATTCCTCACTTTTTTCAGGCCTCAGAAACCGCCCTGAATTCTGATTATAACCCGGAATCAGGAATTCGGCAGCCGGAACTTTCCTATAAATTCTCTGCAATTTTCCTGCACTTCCCTGCTTCTCCGCAAAATCCGCTGTACAAAAAAAATCCTGACTGAAATAATCACACTTTCTTTCTCCCGAAAATCTGATTATATTTTCTGTGCCTAATCAAACTTTGCACGGTTCCAATTGCTTCTTGTCCTACCCAGCGTGCAAATCTGCAAATTCGGTGTTTTTATATAGGAGGCATGATAAAAATTACTTCCGTGTATTTTTTTTCACATGGCTCGCCGCTAACGCGGTGTTTTTATAGGAGGCGTGAAAAAAAATACGTCCATGTATTTTTTTTCACTTCAGTTTGTTCGCGCGTTGCGCTCTCAAACTGATTATTCTCGCCATCCGTGGCTCGCCGCTAACGCGGTGTTTTTATAGGAGAAAACTATGGATATCATGACATTGATGGAAAACCGTCACAGCGTGCGCCAGTATCTGGACAAACCCATTGAAGCCGAAAAACGCGCTGTCCTTGACCAGATGGCGGATGAATTCAACAAAGAAGCAAACCTTCACATTCAGATTGTTTATGACGAACCCAAATGCTTCAACAGTCTGCTTGCCCACTACGGAAGTTTTTCTGGAGTCACCAGTTATATCTGCATGGTTGGTCCCAAAGGGGATGATCTGGACGAAAAAATCGGATATTACGGAGAAAAACTTGTCTTAAAAGCGCAGGAACTGAGGCTGAACACATGCTGGGTTGCCTCAACTCACGGAAAATCAGCGGCAGTGGTCAAAAGCGGAGAAAAGCAGGCAATAATCATTTCTTTGGGATACGGAGCCAATCAGGGAAAAGTCCACAAAAACAAGGAAAACCTTGCCGAAATTTCAGAAAATGATCCTGAATGGTACAAAATCGGCGTAAAAGCAGCACTTCTTGCACCAACCGCAATAAATCAGCAGAAATTCTTCATCAGAAGAAACGGCGATGATGTGACAATAACCGCAAAACACGGTCCCTGCTACATGATCGATCTTGGAATTGTAAAATGCCACTTTGAAATGGCAAGCGGGCACAAAGTAAAATGAACAGAACATCAGCATTACAATTATCATCTTCAAAAAAAATCACTTCCCTTGTCCTCAAAGTGATTGCCATTGTCTCAGCAATTCTCGGAACTGTTCTGAGCGCTTATGCAGGGCGCAATGCTTTTATGGGCGGAAGAACAGTCTTCATGTTTTTTACGATTCAGTCCAACATTGCACTTGCAATAATCTCAGGAATCGGCTTTGCATTCATCCTGAAGAACAGAGCTTTTTCGGATTCCTGGTACCTGATCAAATTCGTGGGCACAGTTTCCATCACCCTTACCGGAATGGTTTTCTGCTTTGTCCTTGCACCCACAATGGGAGCCGCCGCCTGGAATTTTCAGAACATTCTTACGCACGTGGTTGTTCCCCTTGCCTGCGTAGTTGATTTTTTCGTAACAGGCATTGAAAGCAGCCTCAGAAAGCGTGACATTTTTTTCGTTACAATTCCGCCGATTATTTACGCGGTTTATGCCGGAATCGGTTACGCATGCAACTGGCAGTTTGCAGAAGGCATCAATTATCCCTATTTCTTCCTGAACTGGGGAAGTCCTGCCGGTGCATTCAAATTCACTTCAGAATTCCCTTTCATGGGATGTGCCTGGTGGATTCTTGCCCTGCTGATTTTTTTGATTGCGGTGGGACTGCTTTATCTTTGGATTCTCGGACTTCTTCGCCGTTTTTCCGCTTTAAAAGTTTCTCAGGAAAAAATATAATATCCCTGTGAAAAAGAAAGACAGCCGTTCATTAAGAAAGCGGAATTTCAAATCCCAGCTCAGTGATTTTTTTTCAAATCCTGCCACCTTCATCGGAATTTTTTTTGCATTTTTGCCCGTGATCCTGATGCTGATTTTTTTCAAGGTTGAGCAGAAAACCAATGAAGGGCTGAATTCCTTGTTCGATGCGGCTTGGTACACGCTGGTAACGTTGACCACCGTCGGTTACGGAGACATTTACCCGTCCACTGTTCCCGGCCGCATTACCGCCATCATTCTGCTGCTTGCCGGTGTTGCAATAACCGGTGCCTTTTCAGGAAAATTCGCTTCGTTTCTCTTTGACAGACAACAGAAAAAAGACAGGGGACTTCTAAAAATGACAAAATTGAAAAACCACTTCATCATCTGCGGTTACAAAAACAATTTTGAAAAGATTCTTGAAGGCATTCTTCTTGCAAATCCGGAAATACCTACGGACAAAATCCTGCTGCTGAACACGGCGCCCCAGATGAACATCGACAAAATCAAGTCTGACGACCGCTTCAAAACCATCAACTTTCTGCACGGAGATTTTACGGACGAAGACACTCTGCTCAAAGCCCAGATAAAAACTGCAGAACGGGCACTGATTCTTGCAGACACTTCCGAAGAATATTCAATTCTTGAAACTGATTCCAGAACAGTTTTGGGCGCAATTACCATAAAAAATCTGAATCCAAAGATTTATTGTGTTGCCGAAATAATGGATTCCAAGTTTGAAAAGCATCTTTCTCTTGCCCATTGTGACGAAATCATTCTTTCCTCTGATTATGAGCAGAATCTTCTGGTACAGGCTTCAAGCGGCAAAGGAATGAGCCACATTCTCAGGGCGCTTATTTCAGAAGATGCGGAAGCCGGCATAAAACTTCAGCCGATTCCTGAAAAATTCATCGGGCGGCCTTATGGGGAATTCCGGGAATCTTTGGATACAACCAACATTCTTATCGGGCTGCTTGAAAACACCGGCAATTTTTACCAGCGGCGGCGGGAAGCTCTTGCCGAAGCGCAGAAAAATCCCAATGTGGAAAAAATCGTTGCAAACCTGAAGAAAGTCAAAACTTTGCGGAGCAATCTGCCCAATTTTGCACCTTCAGATGATTATGTGATTCCGGACAATTCAAAGGCGATTTTTATCCAGCGCAGCACTGATGACACAGCTGATGAAGGAGAAATCTGATGGAATGCACGCCTGAGCTGATTGAAAAACTTTCAAAAGTGGAAATTTTCTCTGATTTTGATACGACAAATGAAATCCACCGGAAAATTCTTGAAAAAGTCTGTGTACTTCTTGAACCGGAGACTTTTCCCAAAGGAGCGTTCATCATTAAAGAAGGTGATTTGGGCAATTCGCTTTTCATTCTTTATGAAGGAACTGTGCAGGTAAAACGGAATACGCCGAGCAACGAACAGTTTGCTGTTGTAAATCTTGCTGCAGAACAGAATGTGTTCTTCGGAGAGGTTGCACTGGTCGACAAGGACACGCGGTCAGCTTCGGTGCTTGCACTGACTGAATGCAGAACCCTGCGTCTGGACGGAACAACTTTCAAGACACTCTGCGACGAAGAACCGATTCTCGGCTACCGGGTAATGTATCAGATTTCAAGAAGGCTAGCAGGTTCTCTCCGCCGTTCCAACCGTGACATGATGACTTTGTACGCGGCACTTCTTGACGAAGTTGAAGGCGGCTCCGGAATCCAATAACACCCGCACACAAAGCAAAAGTGTGTCTGCCACCCTGTCACGCTTTTTCAGAATCCCTTCGAAAAAAAAAGCCCCCGTGCAGTTTTTCACCTGCATGAGGGCTTTCTCTTTTCAAACCGGGTGCAGCCGAAGCCGCTCAACTGAACATGCGGTTTTCATGCTGCACAAAAGCCTGTCGGGCAATCCCGATCAGTTTTTTTCCAGTTTAAGTGTTTTTGTAGGCTGGTCACGTCGGTGGCGGAACATCGTGTTCCACCACCTTACCCAGTTTCGCTTCGCAAAACTGCCTGCTTTTCAGGACCATCCTTGGTCCTAGTTTTTTTCCAGTTTAAGTGTTTTTGTAGGCTGGTCGCAGACTTCGCTGGGTCCGTAGTACTGAATTGCACCGGGGAACAGATAGTCTGTGTTGATTGCCCATTCTTCGCGGTGAGCAGCGTATTCCTTGAAAGGTTTGCCGTCAAGTTCAACAAGTGCTTTGCGGATAACGGGTTTCTTTGAACCGTGGCGCTGTTCCATGTTCATCATCATTGTAAGAGGAATACCGCCTGCAATCCACTGATCAGCGGGTTTTGTCAGGTTGCGTACGCTTGAAAGGTAACCTGTTACGCCGGATGCGATAAGAACAAATGCATTGTAACCCAGTGCGTAGCAGTAGTCAGCATCGAAGTTTGAGGGGAATGCACAGCGTCCTTCATAACCGAAGAAGTGGCAGTATGAGCTGAACTTGCCTTTGTAAGTTCCTTCTGCTTTCATTTCTGCAAGGCGTTTTTCAACAGTCAGAGCCAGAAGTTTTTCTGTGTCAATGCGGCTTACCTGTACGTTTCCGTGAGGATCGCGGTCAGCAAGGAACTGAGCTGCAATTGCTTCAGGCAGTGTGTCAAAAGTTGCATAAGATTCTGCAGTCAGGTTGGCTTTGAGCCAGTCTTTCTTTTCTGCAAATGTAACCAGTTTGTTGAATTCGTCAGCTTTGAGAGCCATTTTGTCGTTCAGTTCAGCAATCAGAACTTTCATTTCAGGAATGAACTCAACAAGTCCTTCAGGAATAAGGATTACACCGAAGTTTCCGGCTGTCTCGGCACGTTTTGCAATGATTTTGCAAAGGTCGTCAGTAATCTGGCGGAGAGTCATTTTCTTTGCTTCAACTTCTTCTGAAATCAGACAGTAGTTTGCCTGTGTCTGAAGCTCGCATTCAAGAGCAATGTGAGAAGCAGAGCGACCCATCAGTTTGATGAAGTGCCAGTATTTTTTTGCAGAGTTTGCATCGCGTTCAATGTTACCGATAAGTTCTGAGTAAGTTTTGCAAGCTGTGTCAAAACCGAATGATGTTTCGATAACTTCGTTCTTAAGGTCACCGTCGATTGTCTTGGGGCAGCCTACAACACGTGTAGCAACTTTGTTTTCTACGAAATATTCTGCAAGAAGAGCAGCGTTTGTGTTGGAGTCGTCACCACCGATGATTACGATTGCATCCAGACCCATTTTTTTTGCAGTTTCTGCAGAAGCTGTGTACTGCTCGGGTGTTTCAATCTTTGTGCGGCCTGAACCGATGATGTCGAATCCACCTGTGTTGCGGTATTCATCCATCAGTTTGTCATCAATTTCAACATATTTTGCTTCGATAAGTCCGCTGGGTCCGCCCAGGAAACCATAAAGCTTTGAGTTTTTGTTTGCGTTTTTGATTCCGTCAAAAAGACCTGCAATAACGTTGTGTCCGCCGGGAGCCTGTCCACCGGAAAGGATTACACCGACTTTGATTTCTTTTGCAACATCAGGGTTGCTTCCTTTTACAACCAGAGCTTCAGGCTTTCCGTATGTGTTTTTGAAAAGCTCTTTGAGTGCTGCCTGATCGGCAACAGATTCTGTGTTTTTACCGAATTCAACAACAATGTCTGTAAGATTGTTTTTGAGAACTGCGGGCAGTTTGGGCTCGTATGCATAACGGGCAGCCTGCAGAGCGGAAATGTTTTTCATTGCATTCTCCTGGAAAAATTAGTAGAAACATTTTACCGAATTGATTAAACGTGGGCAATATGACACAAAATCATGACACAGGCCAGCACTTTCAAAGCGACCGAAATCTTTGAACTTGTACAAGTTTCTTCCATATAATAGATTCTTTATAACAGTCTGAATTCCGGGTTTTGTGAAAAATATTTGCAAATATTTGCAATGGTAAAAAATAACGGGATTCCCGCGAAAATGCAGTTAATTTTTGCCATTACTTACTGAAACTGTAAGAAATATGCAAACCCGAAATTCAGACCGATACATCAGCATTTCATGAAAAGCAGGTAATGACTGACTATGCACTTTGTTGACGCAAAAACCATTCTGTCGGCTCACAACGGAATGAATCTATACCGGGGATGCACTCACGGATGCATTTACTGTGACAGCCGCTCAAAATGCTACCACATTGAACATGATTTTGAAGACATAGAAGTCAAGCAGAACGCACCGGAACTTCTTAAGGAAAAACTCAGATCAAAACGCAAAAAATGCATGATCGGTACGGGAAGCATGTGTGATCCTTACATGCATTGCGAAAAACAGCTGGAACTTACACGGAAATGCCTGAAAATAATTGATGACTACGGATTCGGGGTTGCGGTTCAGACAAAATCCGATCTGATTCTGCGTGATTTGGATCTGCTTTCTTCCATAAATTCTCACAGCAGAGCAATCGTGCAGATGACTCTTACCACTGCTGACGAAGATCTCTGCAGAATACTGGAACCGGCTGTCTGCACAACCCGGCGGCGTTTTGAAGTTCTCCTTAAAATGAAGGAAGCAGGAATTCCGACAGTTGTCTGGATTTGTCCCCTTTTGCCATTCATCAATGACAGTTCGGAAAATCTTTCTGCGCTGCTTGACATGTGCCTCAAAGCCGGGGTCAGGGGAATAATAAACTTCGGAATGGGCGTAACATTGCGAGAAGGAGACCGGGAATACTTTTATGCCCAGCTGGACAAACACTTTCCGGGCATGAAGGAGCGTTACATCCGCACATTCGGAACCAGCTATGAAGTGCCGAGCCCGAACAGCCGTCAGCTTTATCAGCAGTTCACAGCTTTCTGCCGGGAACACGACATCATGAGCAACCCTGACATGATTTTCCAATGGATGAGCACTTATCCTGCCGAAAAACAGAACAACTGTCCGCCGGGCCAGCTGAGCCTTTTCTGACAAACTGCGGTCTGCAGAACTTCACACACTCTGATGGCACGATACCCTCTCCTCTCCGAAATTGATATTTTTGAAAAATGCAGATACAATGAACGGCCTGTCATGCCGATTGGCGCTGGTTGAGCTTGTCGGAACTACTGCGGGGCACTGTAGTGTCATGTTGAGCGGAATGAGCATAGCGAATGCAGTCGAAACATCTATCCAAACG
>JAKSTU010000007.1 GCA_024402435.1 Treponemataceae bacterium | reverse complement strand
AAGGGTTTGTCATCTGATTTGACCACATTGCATCCCAAAGATTGTCAATTTTATTTTTTACTTCGCCGGTAATCATTTGTGTATAATTCTCCTGATTCTATGGTTTTTCCATATCATTATTATAGCATTTCAATTTCACTTTTTTAAGTAAATCGTTCTATTCACCTTCACCCATAAATTCTCAGCCCTATTCAAAATCAGAAAGAATTGCGGTATCATACCCGAAAGTGATTCAGTCAACCGACATGATTCCGAAAATTCTTATCAAAGTTTATGCAGGTAATCAAATGAAGCAAAACAAACACAATCTTTTTTTCATATCATGCACAGCAGTTCTTGCACTTTCAATTTTTTTCGTCACAGGCTGCGTAACATCCCGTGCAAAAAACCTGATTTCAAGCGGAGACAAGGTTGCGGCAATTGAACTTCTTGCAGAACGTCTCTGCAGCAAACCGGCGGATGCGGAATCTGCGGAGCTTTTTGCATCTGTCTATCCGTCAGCAGCAGAAGAAAGACTTCCGGCAAAAAATGTTTCCGACATAATCCGGAAAAACTTTTATTCATACAGCGGGAATCCAGATCAGGCAATCAGGCTTTGTGCAGCAGAAATGGACGGAAAACCTCTTAAAAATCATTCTTTGATTTACAGAACCATTTCAGAATGCGAAAAAGCAATTGATGATCTTGCGGATCTCAGCAGAATTCAGCGCGCTGTCTATCCCATGCCTGCTTCCGTGGGAAATGCAAAAAAGGGAATTCTTGTCAATGTAAGAAAATACACTGATGATTTTTCAATGATGCATGAAATTGCAAAAAAAGAAATGGCAGCTTTCTACGTTTCTTTGGCAGATGCTGAATATCCGGGAAACACATTGGCACAGAAAAAGGAAATTCTTTCATTTTATTCCGGCGCCCGTAAATATGACTCCTACTCAATCACTGACAAAACAAAAATTCAGAGTGTTTCTTATGAAGTTGCAATGGTTCTGAAAAACAATGCACAGACAAAAGATGACCTTTCAGAAGTGATTTCTTACTTTGACAGTGCAGAAGGTTATGCAGACAGCAAGGTCCAGATTGCTGACACAAAATACATGCTTGCACTTCTTTACAAGGCAGACCATACGAGAAACTCTTACGAAAAAGCCGGCAAACTTTTTACCGAAATCGGAAACTATAAAGACGCAGAAAACGAAGCCGTGCTCTATGCTTTCTACAACAAGCTGAATTCGCTTTTCAAGAATTCAAACTATTCAGATGTTTATCTCACCACGGAAAGAAAACCAACTGATTCTTTTGACTGCACACTGACAGAAACTGACAGCGGTTCAAGCAGGCTCAGGGTTTCTGCAAAAACTTCCAGACTGAATGCATACACAAGCGGGGCAACAAACTCAATTTTTCCGGGTGCAATCATAGAAGGTCAGTCAGTTCCAAACCAGAAATTCACTTTGTTCACCGCAGGAAAGCGGAATCCGGTTGATTTTGTTTTATCATCAAACGGAAGACAAGTGACTTCAGGAACAGTGCAGGACACAGTTTCTTCATATTCCGCACTTACTTCAGTCCAAAAAGCGGCAAGGTCTGCGGGTTATTCAATCTCTCCCAGAACTGAATATGAATTCAAAACGATTCACGGAAACTCAGATCTGAACATCGCTTTGGGAGTTGGTTTTGACAGGAACAGAATCATTCTTTCAAACATGGGGCTCAATTCTGATTCAGACAGATCCTTCACACTGGTAAAAGTCAGTCAGGTCTTTTATTCCGCAGAAGTTCCGGAACCGGTTCTTCCGGTGGATTTTTTCGCTGCAGGAAAAGATTCCGTTACGTCAGCAGATCTTTCCAATGTGACTCCATATTATGTTTCTGATGTTGATTACGGACGTCAGGCATTTTTCCTCATCAGTTCAAATCTTTCCAGTCAGGAAATCATTGATGACATAACAAAATACCGTCCCGCAGATTCAAACAACAGCGGTGCTTTCGGCCTTTGGGTAAATTCTGATGTAAGCAGAAAATGGAGGAACAGCAATACCATGATCACGGCAGTTACAGTTTCCGAAAAACTTTATGCGGTCTCAGACATTGACGGAATGTATCAGTGGATCAAAGCCGGAGTCGACAGAAACGTTGCAATCGAAGATCTTCTTCCTGTGTCATTCAGACTGCGGAATCTTTGTGACAACACTTATGCGGTCCTGTCCCAGGATGCAGAGGAATGGATCCGGAACTGATTGCGGCGCAAATTCTCACAATACAGTCTTTCCACATGTAAAAAAAATAACTGCACTATCGCCGAAATCCTGAAAACAAATCGCGGTGCAACAAGTTGCAAGCGATTTATTTTCAGGACTCCGGCTGCGTTCCGTTATTTTTCATATTATTTGAAGGCGCAAATTCTCTCAGTTGTGTAAGTTGCAAAAACTGTTACTATTGACAGAAACGGATTTGAGTTTTATATTATCCCTATGTTTCTGCTAATAGTAACAAATATCGGAGCTTACAAATGATCAAGAGAACAGACAGCATTTATCTTTCACTCCCCAGTGACCGTTATACACCTTACAGTCTTGCACGCAAAATCGGTGCAAAAGCTATTCTTGAAAGCGCACGCTTCAACATGGGCAAAGAACGCTTTTCAATCCTTATGATGGAAGAAGCATTCCATATTCTTCAGGACGACGAAGGAATCGCATTCATAATTGACGGACGCCGCGTACCTTTTACAGCACAGACTGCAGAAAGCGCAGGCGGAAAAATCGAGCCAATTGCACCTGGAAGCAAAGTGCCGCACACACCGGATATTCTTGATGCACTCATGTATGTTGCCGGCGAAAACGAAATGCCCGTTAAGAACATTCCGGTGCCTGCAAGCGGAATCGGTTACCTCAGTTACGAATTCTGCGCCCGTTGTGACACCATTACACTTGCACCACAAGTTGATGAACTGAAAATTCCGGAAAGCGAATTCATCGCCGGCCATATTTACATCGTTTTCGACCACTTTACAGAAACACTGCATATTTTTGCCCTCAATTACACAGAACACCAGATCGACCTCAAAAAAGCCGTAGACAATCTTAAAAAACGGCTCAGCGACCTGGACTTCAGCTATCTGGCACCGCCGGAAGATCCCATGCCCTGCCGCACGATTACAGATCTGGAAGTTTCAGAGCGGGAATACAAAGAAAAAGTTGTTGCACTCAAAAAGGAAATTGTGGCAGGAAACATTTTTCAGGCAGTTCCCAGCCGCAGACTTCAGCTTGAAAGCGAAACAAGTGCCATGGAAGTTTACCGCCGTCTGCGCTCTGTCAATCCGTCACCCTACCTGCTCTACATAGATTTCGGGGACCGTCAGCTGGTCGGCTCTTCTCCGGAAAGTCTGGTCCGTGTCCGTGAAGGAATTGCGTCAATCCGACCAATTGCAGGAACCCGCCGCCGCGGAAAAGATTCTGCAGAAGACGAAGCACTCAAAGCAAACCTTCTGGGCGATCCCAAAGAACGCAGCGAACACCTTATGCTTGTTGACCTTGCCCGCAATGACTTGGGCCGCGTATGTGAACCGGGCAGCGTAGAAGTTACCCGCTTCATGGACTGCGAATACTTCAGCCATGTCATGCACCTTGTAAGCGATGTTCAGGGAAAAGTCCGCAGTGACTTCAAGCAGATTCAGGTTCTGCGCTCAGCATTCCCTGCCGGAACAGTAAGCGGTTCGCCAAAAATCAGTGCAATAGAAATCTTGAGCCGGCTGGAGAAAGTCCGCCGCAAGTTCTATGCAGGTGCAATCGGTTATCTGCAGGCTTCAGGAGATCTGGATTTCTGCATCGGAATCCGTTGTGCGCTCAAACAGGAATCAACCTGGACACTGCAGGCCGGTGGCGGAATCGTTTACGACAGCAATCCTGACCGTGAATGGGAAGAAACAAACGAAAAACTGGGCGCTTTGAGAGCAGTTCTTGAAGGCACAAAAAAATAAAAACATTCGGAGGAAAAAATGATTTTAGTCATCGACAATTACGATTCATTTACATACAACGTGGTTCAGGCACTTCAGCGTCTCAGCGGAGACGAAGTAAAAGTTGTCCGTTCCAAAGAAATAACTGTTCAGGAAATCGAAGAGATGAATCCTGCCCGGCTTGTAATCAGTCCCGGTCCCGGAACACCTTCAGAAGCCGGAGTCAGCATTGATGCAATCAAGTACTTTGCCGGAAAAATCCCGATTCTGGGAGTCTGTCTCGGACATCAGGCAATCGGAGAAGCTTTCGGAGCAAAAATTGTTCAGGCCAAACGGATTTGTCACGGTGTTGTTGAAGAAATGGACCTTGACGGACGCGGACTTTTCCGAATTATCGGGAAAAAAGCTTCTTTCACACGCTATCATTCACTGGTAATTGATGAATCCACACTTTCCGACGATTTTGAAGTTACTGCCCGTGCAAAAGACGGAGACATTATGGGTGTACGCCACAAGACACTGATGATTGAAGGCGTTCAGTTCCATCCCGAATCAATTGCAAGCCAGCAGGGTGATGACATTTTCAGAGCTTTCCTGAATTACAGAAGAGAAAATCTTCCTGTGGCACAGATTCTCAATACAATCGTTGCAAAGCAGGATCTTTCCGAAGAACAGGCTTGCCTTTTCATGGAAAACCTTGCAGACGGTACATTGGACGAGCGTGTTACTTCAGCAGTTCTTGCAGCCCTTGCAGTAAAAGGTCCTGCAGTCAGTGAAATCGTAGGTTTTGCACAGGGACTTCTCAAAGTCAAAAAACCGCTTCCCGCTGAATTCCACAATCATGCTGAAATCGTAGGTACCGGAGGTGACGGAAAAGGTTCTTTCAACATCAGTTCACTTTCTGCAATCATTTGTGCTTCCTGCGGACAGACTGTAACAAAACACGGAAACAGAGCCGTTTCATCAAAATCAGGGGCTGCAGACTTTTTTGAAAACCTGGGCATCAACATTATGGCAGATCCGGCAAAAACCTGCAGCCTGATCCAGAAAACAGGCTTCGGATTCCTTATGGCTACAGTTTACCACAGCGCAATGCGTTTTGCTGCTCCCGTACGCAAAACTTTGGGAATCAAGACAATCATGAACATCATGGGCCCGCTTCTTAATCCTGCAAGCGCAGAATACGAAGTTCTGGGTGTTTATTCAAAAGATCTCCTTGAAACATACGCACATGCCGCAAAAAAACTGGGCGCAAAACGGGTTCTTGTAATTACCAGCGAAGACGGTTACGATGAAATCAGTCCCTGTGCGGTTACCCACTGTTTCCAGATCAACGAAGACGGAAAAGAATACAGATATACGATTGATCCTGCAAAATTCGGCATTACCGATGCTGATGAAACAGAACTTTTCGGCGGTACAGGCGCAGACAATGCTGCTCTTGCTCTGGAAGTTCTCAACGGCGGAGGTCGAAAGACAATCAAAGCTGCAGTAGGACTTAATGCAGGTGCTGTTCTTTATCTGAGCGGCAAAGCAAAGACAATCAAAGACGGTTATGACATGGCAATTGCATCAATTGATTCAGGAAAAGCTCTTGCAAAACTGAACGAAATCGTTGCCACATCAAAAGCGGAATAACAATGAACATTCTTAAAGAAATCTGCGACAGACGTCTTGCAGACATTGAAAAACTTGGCTTCAGCTACGGGCATCAGATTCCTGAAGAACGGAACCGGCCTGTAGTGCCTTTTCTTGCAAAAGCAGGAACGATTCTTGAAGTAAAACGTGCAAGCCCCAGCAAAGGCAATATTGCGCCGGACCTGAATCCTGCGGCGACTGCGGAAGATTATATAAAAGCGGGAACCAGTGCAATTTCTGTTCTGACTGAGGAAAACTACTTCAAAGGAACTCTTGAAGATCTGATGTCTGTTGCTGAAACTGTCCACAAAAACGGAGACAAAGTTGCAGTTCTCCGGAAGGATTTTCTTCTTGAACCTGAAGAAATCCGGATTGCATACAAGTGCGGGGCAGATGCGGTTCTCCTTATTGCGCGCATTCTTGATAAAGAAAAGCTTCTCGAGATGGCACAGACAGCTTTTGAGCTTGGGCTTTCCGTTCTTCTGGAACTAAGGGATGAAGAAGCTGTGGAAAAAGCCTTTGACGTACTGACTCTTGCAGTAAAAATGAAATCCACTGACAAAGTTGTTCTCGGAATCAATGCCCGTGATCTCAAGACATTCACAATTGACATGCTGATTCCTCTGCGGATAAAGCAGATGATTGAAGCAAAATTCCAGAGTGTTCCGAAAGAAGCCCGCCCTGACAGAATCCGTGTGATTTCAGAAAGCGGCGTTCTCAATCCGCAGGCTGCTGTCCTTACTGCAAACCTGGGCTTCAACGGCATACTCATCGGTGAAGCTGTGGCAAAAGACCCGGAAAACGCTGACAAATATGTAAAAGCTTTTGTTGACAATGCGGAAAAAGCAGACAGAAGTCAGAACAACATCCGCAACTTCTGGGGAAAAATTGCTGCAAAGCTGAACAGAATAGACAAATCTGAATACCGCCCCATGGTCAAAATCTGCGGAATCACGAACGAAGAAGACGGAATCTGTGCGGCAGAAAACGGTGCTGACATTCTGGGCTTCATCATGGAAGAAAAATTTGCCCGTCATGCAGACATTGAAAAAATTCCCGCAATCCGGGAAGCTGTTCTTGAAGCCTGTGCAAAAAACGGTTCAACTGATTTACCGCTCATGGTCGGTGTAATCACAATGCCGGAAAGCCCTGAAGCGCAGAAAGCATACGAACTTTTTGACAAAGGTGTCCTTGATGCAATACAGTTACATGGTTGCCGGGGAGACATTGCGGCCGGTTACGAAGCAATGCGGCTGGGCAAAGAAGAACAGCTTGCAGAACTGGATTCAAAACTGACAAACGGAAGCGTCAGAATTCTTGCCGATTCTTATGTAGAAGGAATTGACGGAGGAACCGGAGTCTGCATCAATCCTCTTCTTGCAGAAAAAATTGCTGCAAAAACAAGACTTTGGCTTGCAGGCGGAATCAATCCTGCAAATGCGGCAGAAATTGTTCAGCGTTTCAAACCGGAACTGATTGATGTTTCAAGCGGACTTGAAATTTCACCGGGGAAAAAAGATCACAGCAAAATAAAAGCGCTGTTTTCCGAAATAAGAAAAGTCAGCATCACCCGCTAACGCAGGGTTCTATTAATAGGAGTAATACATGGCATATTCCACAGAGGGATTTTTTGACACCTACGGCGGCAAATACGTTGCAGAAGTTCTGCGCCGTCCGCTGGATGAACTTGAAGTTGCATTCCACAAATATATGAAAGACCCGGAGTTTCTTGAGGAACTGAATACAATCCGCCGGGACTACATCGGTCGTGAGACACCACTTTACTATGCACCCACTGCTACAAAACTTTTGGGCGGTGCACAGATTTACATCAAACTTGAAGGTCTGGCAAACACAGGTGCACACAAAATCAACAATGCAATCGGTCAATGTCTTCTGGCAAAAAAAATGGGCAAAAAGCGCATCATTGCAGAGACAGGAGCCGGTCAGCACGGACTTGCAACAGCTGCTGCCTGTGCAAAACTGGGACTTGACTGCACTGTTTACATGGGCGAAATCGACGTAAAACGCCAGCAGCCAAACGTTGCAACAATGGAGCTTTATGGCGCAAAAGTTCAGGCTGTAACATCCGGAAGCCGCACTCTGAAAGATGCAGTCAACGAAGCAATGCGCGACTGGGCCGCTAATCCGGACACAACCCATTATGTTTTGGGAAGCGCTCTCGGGCCTGCACCGTTCCCGGACATTGTGCGTGAATTCCAGAGCGTAATCGGGTATGAAGTGGAACGCCAGTGCAAAGAGCGCAATATTGATATCGGTGCCATGGTTGCCTGCGTAGGCGGCGGTTCAAACTCAATCGGTTTTTTTGCGCCGTTCATTGACAAAGCAGAACCGCGTCTTATCGGTGCAGAAGCCGGCGGAATCGGTCCCGGAGTCGGTGAAAACGCAAGCCGCATGACAGGAAATGCAAGCCGCGAAGGAATTGTACAGGGTTACAAATCAAGGTTTCTCCTTGACGAAGACGGACAGGCACTTCCCACCCGTTCAATTTCTGCCGGCCTTGACTACATGGGCATCGGACCGCAGCTTGCCGCTCTCGGACAAAGGGGACGCGTGGAGTTCACATCAGTTTTGGACAAAGAAGCACTTGAAGCAGTCGGTTTCTTTGCAAAGAACGAAGGCGTGCTTTTTGCAATGGAAAGCGCTCATGCCGGTGCTGCAGCCATGAAAATTGCAAAAGAACTTCCTCCGGAGAAAGCTGTAATAATCAACATGAGCGGTCGCGGTGACAAAGATCTTTTCATCACAAGTCCGGAGTTCCGCAAATCACAGTGGATTGAATTCCTCAAGGCAGAAGTTGAGCGTCTGGAAGACAACAAAGAAATCCACAGCTCAAAAATCATGAAATAAGCAGTGGAGGGTGGTCCCTGAGGCTCTCGAAGGGTGGTCCCTGAGGCTCTCGAAGGGCAGGAGAAATATGCACTATTATACATATATTTTGGAATGAAATGATGGCAGTTTTTATACAGGAAGTACAGTCAATCTGGAAAAACGGCTTGAAGAACATAACAAAGGAGAAGGTGCAAATTTTACAAAAAAAAAGCTTCCTGTAAAATTGGTTTACTGTGAAGAATATGAAAATATAGAGAAAGCTTTTTTAAGAGAAAAACAAATTCAAGGTTGGAATCGAACAAAGAAAAAAGCATTGATATCAGGTCACTTCGAGAGCCTCAGTGACCTGTCTTTATCAAGCAGACAAAAGAAGGAGATCCCTCATATGAACAAAATAAAACTGATGAGTCACCTGGTTGCAGGTTATCCGACAGACGATATTGCTTTGGAAGCAGCCCGTGCTTTGGTACGCGGCGGTGCAGACATTCTCGAAATCCAGCTTCCTTTCAGCGATCCCAGTGCAGACGGCCCTGCAATTCAGGCTGCATGTACAACTGTTCTTGAGCGCAAATACCGCACACAGAACGGGTTGGATTTTATCGCAAAACTTCACGCAGAATTCCCTGACACACCAATTTACATCATGAGCTACGGTTCATTGGTCTATACTCCGGGTGTAGAAAACTTCTGCAAAAAAGCTGCTGACTGCGGCGTAAAAGGCATGATCATTCCAGATCTTCCTTTCGACCACGACGAAGGACTAACCGCTGCATGCAAGGCAAACGAAATGATCAATATTCCTGTTGCAGCACCAAGCATGAGCGATGAGCGCCTTGCAAAACTTGCAAATGCAGGCTTTCCGTATATTTACGCTGCTCTTCGCACAGGAATCACCGGCGTAAATACGACTGTTGATGAAAAAACAATCAGTTTCCTGCAGAAAGTCAGTGCAGGCGGAAGCAAAGTTTACGGCGGGTTCGGCATCAGCAACGGAGAACAGTCGCAGGCTTTGGCAAGCAGTGTAGAAGCCGTCGTTGCAGGAAGCGTTTTCGTGCGCATTATTGCTGAAAATGCTGCAGATCCTTCTGAACTTGCACGCAAAGTTGAAGAAAAAGCTCGGGAAATCACTCATTCCTGAGAAAAACCGGACATTGCATTTTCTGAAAGTCCCCTTTGGTAAGGCACCCGAACCACAGGGGATTTTTTTCAATCGGGGGCCACATCGGAGGTTTTTATGAAAATTGTTTTTCTTGATGCAAAATCAATCGGAAGCGACATTGACTTGAGCGGATTTGACAAACTGGGAACAGTTACCAAATATGATTTTTCTTCTCCCGAAGAAACTCTTGAGCGCACGGCAGATGCTGATGCAATTGTCGTCAACAAAGTTGAAATCAGCGAACGGACTGTCGGCAAAGCAAAAAATCTGAAAATTGTCTGCGTAACGGCAACAGGAACAAACAACCTTGACAAAGACTGGCTTGAAAAAAAAGGAATTGCATGGCGCAATGTGTCCGGCTATTCCACAGAAAGCGTTGCGCAGCATACTTTTGCAATGCTTTTTTTCCTGCTTGAAAAGCTTGCTTACTATGACAATTACGTAAAAACCGGATCTTATGTGAACGACGTGATTTTTACCCATTTTGCCCACAAATTCCATCAGCTGGCCGGCAAAACTTGGGGAATTATCGGCATGGGCGCCATCGGTCAGCGTGTGGCACAAATTGCAAAGTGTTTCGGCTGCAAAGTGATTTACTACTCTACTTCCGGAAAAAACAATCAGCCTGACTGGCAGCGTGTTGACTTTGACACACTTCTTGCAGAATCTGACGTTGTTTCAGTTCATGCGCCCCTCACCGATGAAACCCGCAATCTGATGAATGCGGCTGCCTTCAGGAAAATGAAGAATTCCGCAATTTTCCTCAATGTAGGGCGCGGTCCCATCGTTGTGGAACAGGATCTTACAGACGCACTTAATTCAGGAGAAATTGCAGCCGCCGGACTGGATGTTCTCTGCGTTGAACCGATGAGTCCCGAAAATCCGCTTCTCGGCATAAAAGACAGCGAAAAACTTCTGATTACGCCCCATATTGCATGGGCAAGCATTGAAGCACGCACAAATCTCATGCAAATTGTGTTGAACCAGATGACGGAGTTTTTCAAAGCCTGAAAACATCTGACAAAGCATGCAGAAATCGGGTATAGCACAATAGCGTCATTTGCTTGATTTCTCCTGCTTGACCAACTGTTTTCTGTGATTTATAAACAGAGATGTTGAAACACTTTTTGATGCTCAAAAATCCTTAGTTTTTGAGACTCCCTTATTGACAGTCCGTTTTCGCGGACGAAAAAAGTCAGATCGGAATAGGAGAAGATGATGAAGTATCAGGACGGAAAAGTCACAGACTTGAAAATTGCTTATGTTGGCGGCGGATCACGCGGTTGGGCTTGGGGCCTGATGGCAGACCTTGCTCCGGAAACCCAGATTTCAGGATCCATCGATCTTTATGATATTGATTTTGAACGTGCCAAAATCAACGAAAAAATCGGTAATGATCTTTCAGCCCGTCCGGAAGCCGTAGGAAAATGGAAGTACAAAGCCGTAGCAACTCTTGAAGAAGCCCTTACAGGTGCAGACTTTGTCATAGCATCAATTCTTCCTGCCACTTTTGACGAAATGGAAAGCGATGTTCATGCTCCGGAAAAATACGGCATCTATCAGTCTGTAGGTGACACAGCCGGTCCCGGCGGACTTATGCGTGCAATGCGCACAATGCCGATTTATGCAAACCTTGCCGCAAAGATCAAGGAATGCTGTCCAAAAGCATGGGTAATCAACTACACAAACCCGATGACACTCTGTGTCCGCACAATGTACGAAGTTTTCCCCGAAATCCGTGCATTCGGCTGCTGTCATGAAGTTTTCGGAACTCAGAAAATCCTGGCAGAAATGGTGATGGAATACACCGGCGAGAAAGACATCAAACGTTCAGACATCAAGACAAACGTTTTGGGAATCAACCACTTTACTTGGCTGGACTCTGCCGTTTACCACGGTCAGGATCTCATGCCCATGTACGCTGATTTCTGCAGAAAATATGCGAAAACAGGTTGGACAAGTCCTGTACCGGAAACAAATCTCAACCACTTTTTTGTATCAAAACAGCAGGTCAAAATGGATCTTTTCAACCGTTTCGGCCTGATTGCTGCAGCCGGTGACCGTCACCTTGCAGAATTTGTTCCCCAGTGGTACCTTCAGTCCCCTGAAATGGCTCAGAGTTACGGTTTTGAACTTACACCCGTAAGCTGGAGAAAAGAAAACGACAAGAATGTCCGTGAACGGAGCAAGAAACTGTTCTCCGGTGAAGAAAAAGTTGAAATCAAACCCTCTGGAGAAGAAGGCGTAAAGATGCTCAAAACTCTTCTTGGTCTTGATACAATGGTTACAAACGTCAACTTGCCCAACAAAGGTCAGATGGCAGGAATCCCGCTGGGTGCTGTTGTTGAAACAAACGCCGTATTCCGCGACGGAGAAATTTCTCCCGTTCAGGCCGGACGTCTGCCCTACCCGGTTGAAAGCCTTGTAATGCGTCACGTGTATAACCACGAGACAATCATCAACGGTTTCTTCAATCAGGACAAGGAAGAGATTTTCCGCGCATTCCGGAATGACCCGGCAGTAAAAATGATTACAGAATCACAGTGTCGCGAACTTTTCCGCACAATGCTTGAAAACCAGCGCAAATGGGTTCCTGACTGGTTGTTCTGATTCTGAAACAATTCTAAAAAGCGCAACCCGGTCCGCACAATGATCGGGTTGCCGTTTCTGCTGCAATCTGCAGACACTCTTCCAGTTTTGTGCCGGCAAAATAGGCCGCAATAAAAGCCCCGCAAAATGTATCACCGCATCCGGTTTCGTCACACAGAATGCCTTCTGCCGGCGGAACAGCGTCCACATGGTAATGAGCGCCCTCTGTCCAACATTCCGCCCCTTTTGAAGCCATTGTTTTGACATACAGAAAAGCATGTTCTTCCGGCGCCACAAACTTTCGCATTGCGGCATCTTCATATTCATTGGCAAAGAGAAACACTTTGTTCCGCCCGGCAAGTTCCGCAAGTTCAGGAGCAAATGCTGCGGCTGCATACACGGAAGAGCCGTTGATTACAAGAGGCTTGGAATGCCGGGCGCACATTTCACTGATTCTGGCGCCCAAAGTTGCACGATTGTCTTCACCTGGAGCCTGTTCCGGCGGCAAAAAAGCAAAAGTTTCAATGACAGTGCAGTCACTTTGTTCTATACGCGATTCTTCTATAAAAGATGCAGAAATCCGGGCCGCAGCATCCGGGTTTGCAAGACAACTGCGCCGTCCGTCTTCACCGATTACAGTTGCAAAACGCCCGGAATTGCCGGGACACAGAAAAAGACGGGCATTCACTTTTGACTGGGCCATCGACTTCTGAAAAAACATGGCCGTTTCATCCCGGCTTCCCGTCTGTTTTCCCCCGCCAGAAGCATTTCCTACAGACCCGGTAAAAAAACATTCTGCACCAAAATGGGCTGCAGTTTTAAGAATATTTGCAGCCGATCCTCCGGTTTTTCGGCAATAATCAAAGGACAAACTCCGCAGCAAAGCAAGAGTTTCATCAAAAGCAGGTCCTGTCTTGTGAGAAAATCCGTTCCATTCCATTCCGGAAGGCAAAAGCGCATTTTCTCTTACCATGAAAAAACAGTCTGTCATAGCCCGCCCGATTCCGTAAATGCATAGTTTATTCTTCACAAAACAATCCTTTTCCTCAGTCTCCGCGCCAAAACCTAAAGTTCCGCAAAAAAAAAGCCGGCAACAAATATGTTGTCGGCTTTTATTATACACCTGAACCGCAATAACAAACCACTGTCCAGATCTGAATCACGGCACCAACGCAATCAGCGCGGAAAAAATTTTTTTGCAAACCTGCTGTGATGAAGATTTTTCGTGATGACAAGGCGACATCGCGATTGAGAACGGAGGCGTCCTTTCCGGACGTTGAGTACCGAAATCGCGATGGTAACGCAGTCAGCGCGGAAAAGGTTCATCACACAAACTTAATTATTTAGCCAGAATTGTTGCCAGTTCAGGTGTTTCTTCCAGTTCTTTCTTGAGCCCTGCAGCACGTGCTTTGTTCACGTAATCGGGACTCTGGAAAGAATATGTGAAGTTTGTATGAACATCGTATGTGCCCTTCATCAGAGCGTATGCATCTTCAGTCATTACCAATTCTTCATCAGTAGGAATAACAAAAATCTTTACTTTTGAATCATCAGCACTGATGCATGTTTCTGCATTGCTTGAGTTTGCAAGCAGATTTTTCTTGGGATCCAGTTTGATTCCAAGATATTCAAGTCCTTCCAGACATTTTGCGCGGATATGAGGAGCGTGTTCACCAACACCTGCTGTAAATACGATTGCTTCAGCACCACCGATTGCAGCCATGTAAGCACCGAAGTATTTTTTCAGGCGGTAGCATTCCATATCAATTGCAAGCTGAGATTTTTCATCGCCTTCTTTTGCAGCTTTCTGAACATCGCGGCGGTCTGTGTACTGACCTGTAATACCCAGAAGACCTGATTTCTTGTTGAGAGCTGTATCCATCTCATCAGCTGTCATACCGGTTTTGCGCATGATATAGAAAGGCAGAGCGCAGTCCATGTCACCAGAACGGGAACCCATTACCAGACCTTCAAGAGGTGTAATTCCCATAGAAGTATCGAAACATTTTCCGTCTTTTACAGCACACATTGAAGCACCGTTTCCGATATGTGCAATGATGATGTTTGTATCTTTGGGTTCTTTGTGCAGAAGAACGGAAGCACGTTTTGCAGTATAGAGGAAAGAAGTTCCGTGGAAACCATAACGGCGTGCACCGAATTTTTCATACCATTCATGAGGAATTGCATACATGAAGGATGTTGCGGGCATTGTCTGGTGCCATGCTGTGTCCATAACAGCTGCGTGGGGAACATTGGGAAGAACTTTCTGAGCAGCTTCAATACCCATGATGTTTGCAGGCATGTGAAGAGGTCCAAGATCGATTACAGAACGGAATGTGTCCAGAACTTCGGGAGTAATCAGCACAGATTTTGTGAATTTGTCTCCACCATGCAGAACACGATGACCGACTGCACCGATAACGCTCATGTCGGAAATAACACCGACTTCGGGATCTGTAATGGACTCAATAATCAGTTCGATTGCTTCTTTGTGTGTAGGACAAGGACTCTCTTTTACAAACTTGTCCTTGCCTTTTGCTTTGTGGGTAATGACAGAACCAGGCTGTGTAACGCGCTCTACAACGCCTGAAGCCAGAACATCTTTGTTGTCCCAGTCATATACCTGATATTTTGCAGAAGAACTTCCGCAGTTCAAAGTCAGAATAACCATGATTTACCTCTGAAAAAAAACTAAAGTAAATCGATTATATCCATTAGCGGGTCCTTTTGCAATGTATGGTTTATGCTACGTAAGCCTCAAGACGGCGGGCGCGGCTGGGCTGCTGAAGTCTTTTGATGGCCTTTTTCTCAATCTGGCGGATTCTTTCTTTTGTAAGGCAGAATACGTCACCGACTTCCTTGAGAGACATGGCTTCTTTTCCGTCAAGTCCGAAACGGTAGCGGAGAACTTCTGCTTCTTTGCTGGTCAGTGTTTCAAGCACTGTATCAATATCTTCCACCATATTCTGAGTGATTGCGGCTTCTTCAGGATTGCAGTTTTTGTCATCTTCCAGGAATTCGCCCATTGTAGCGCTGTCTTCTTCTCCGGGACGTACAGCCGCATCAATTGAAACCATTTCTTTGGAAATGCGCAGCAGGTCACGCACATGGGAAGCATCCATATCCAAAGATTCTGCAATAGCACGGATTTCCTGTTCTTCAGTTTTGTGTCCGCTGATTCCCTTGCGTGCTTTTTCAATCTGAACCAGTTCGTTTGCGCGGTTCAAAGGCAGGCGGATTGCACGGGATTTTTCGCAGATTGCTTTGAGAATGCTCTGGCGAATCCACCATACAGCATAAGAAATGAAGTGATAACCTTTTTCCACATCAAAGCGGTCAATGGCTGTAAGAAGCCCGATATTTCCTTCGCTGATCAGGTCAGAAAGATCCAAACCCCGATTCTGGTATTTTTTTGCAACATTGACTACAAAACGCAGGTTTGAAGCAACGATTCTGTCTTTTGCTGCCTTGTCACCATTTTTGGCACGCATGGCAAGTTCAGTTTCTTCTTCACGGGAAAGAAGAGGAACACGATTGATGTCTTTAAGGTACATTGCCAGAACTGCATCGTCATTTTTCATTTTGTAGCCTCCGTCGTTGCAACTGCAACCAAATGATTTACACTTTCTACATTGCAAATACCGTGCCAACTTTTTCATCTGCAGCAATATTTTTTTTTCAGTTTATTTTATCATTTTATAAAACATTGTATTATATTGATTTACAAATCCCGATACATTGCAATCAGATTTTTTTTACATTTCTTTTAAATTGTGAAAACTTTTTCTTTACTTTTTGACCGTTCATTATTATTTTTATGACTGATAAACGAGTTATTTTGACACGACCTGTTTTCTTTTCTTCCTAAACTGTTTCCTTTTGACACACATTCTGATTCAGTCAGGTCTTTTGGGTCACATTTCCTCATTTTTTGACTCACTTTTGATTATTCTTTGATTGTTCTTTCTTTCCATCTGGGATAAACTCAAGCCATGAATCCCAGCAATCCACCTTTTGCCTGCATTTTTGACATGGACGGCCTTTTATACGATACGGAAACTCTTTGCCGCCGTCTCTGGCAGGAATACGCACAGGAAATCGGTTATACGGTTACAGACGAACTTTACGCATCCTGCATCGGACACAACGAAACCGATGTAAAAGAAATTCTCCGCACAAACTTGGGAGACGGATTTCCTATTCAGACTCTTTATGCAGAAATCCGCAAACGGATGCTTAAATACTTCGGAACTTTCGGGCCGCCGGAAAAACCGGGGATTCGTCCGCTCTTTGATTTTCTCAGGGAAAACCGGATTCCCATGGCATTGGCAACCAGCAACGGAGAATCCCATGCGCGAAACATGATTGAGCGGAGCAAACTTACCAACTATTTTGACGCGTGGGCTTTCGGGGAACAGGTTGAACACAGCAAACCGCTTCCGGACATTTTTCTTCTTGCAGCCCGTCAGCTGGACATGGCCCCTGAAAAATGCATTGTATTCGAAGATTCTGTGGCCGGACTTATGGCAGCACAGGCAGCGGGAATGCGCAATGTCTTCATCAAAGACCTTATTGAACCGCCTGCAGAAATTCTTGAAAAGGTTACCTGGCGGCTGCAGAAACTTGATGACGCTGTTTCGCCTTTGAAAAGCCTACTTTCATAAAAGAATGAAAATCCCATAAAATTTTCCTGATTATTCACACAAAATTACTGAATTTTCTCCGTGCTTGTAAGTTTACATGTTATAAGCTACCATGTACGTTATGAAGCAAGTCCTGATTGTCGATGCCCCACCTTTATTCCGCGAGTTTTTCAAAGACAAAATGACCGCGGAAAATATTCAGGTTGAAGTTGCAACAATTGCACGCGGCGCTTACACAAAAATGGTATCAATGATTCCAGATGTTATTTTCATTGATGCAGACAACGATTTGGATGCTGTTCTTGAGTTCCTGGAACAGAAGAAGGCAAATCCCAACGTTTCAAAAACTCCGGTTTTCTTTGCAGCAACAAATCTGGACAACGAAATCAAAAAAACACTTCCTCAGTATCATGTTGTAAAATATTTCAACAAACCTGTAAAATTCGATGTTTTCTTTGAATCTTTGGGCCGCCTGCTTCATACGGCTTTTACAATCGATACGACGCCCTGCATTCTTGAAATGCATCTCAACAACAACATCATTTTCATCGAAGTGGCACAGGGCCTCAACCGCGAAAAAATGACGCTGCTCAAATACAAGATTACAGAAATGATTGAAGGCAACAAGATCACTTCTCCCAAAATCGTGCTTATGCTTACGAATCTGGAACTGACTTTTGTTGACGGAGCAAATCTGGAATTTCTTTTGGACAGCATAATTTCAAATTCTCATATAATGCGGAGAAATGTCAAAGTTCTTTCCATGAGCGGTTTTCTCAAAGATCTGGTTCAGGGACACGGCGAATATCAGGGAATTGAGGTTGTAGAAAATCTTTCCAGTGTTCTTACATCTCTTGTAGGCGCAAATCCGCTGGGCAGTGACGTTTCTGACACAATTTCTGACAGGATTCTTTCCGCTACGGAAGACTCCAGCGAAGGTTCAGTACAGATGCAGTTCATGTCCGAAAGCGGCGGCAACTCTGACGCAGAGGATTCCAGTTCAGGAATCACTGCTGCAATTGTTGACAGCGACATGGTTGTGCGCATGCTGCTTCAAAAGGCATTTGCCGCCCGTAATGCACAGACAGTACTTTTTGAATCAGGTGCAGAGTTTCTTGCCGCCACCAATTCCCGGCATTTTGATGTTGTCATTATGGATGTTTTCATGCCCGGCGTTTCAGGTTTTGACATTCTTATGCAGCTGCGCCGCAAGCAGTTCCAGACACCTATCATTGTTTATTCAAGTGCCAGTCAGAGAGAAGCTGTAATGCGTGCCCTCAGTCTTGGCGCAAAAAGTTATCTTGTAAAACCCATCAAACCCGAAGCAGTAGTACAGAAGGCAATAGAAGTAATCATTCAATAGAGGTGCGCAATGGCAGATGATACAGCGCTTTCAAGTCCGTTTTTTGCAAATGCAGTTCATGAACTCCGTACGCCTATTCAGACAATCATCGGAACACTTGAACTGATGGAAGAAACTCACCTTGATCAGGAGCAGACAGAATACGTCCGTCAGACCAAATTCAGTGCAGACATTCTTCTTTCTCTGGTCAACGATCTGCTGGACTTTTCAAAACTCCGTTCAGGAAAATTCAAAGTAGAACGCATTGCGGTCAATCCTGCAGAAGTCATTGAATCTACAGTTGATCTTATCAGCATTGAAGCCCACAACAGAGGCCTTGAAATCGTTACGGACATTGACTATTCCCTTCCCCAGTCAGTTTACGGTGATCCAACCCGTCTTCAGCAGGTGCTTCTTAATCTTACAAAAAATGCAGTCAAATTCACATCAAAAGGTTACGTCTGCGTGCGGCTTTCAAAAGTTGATGCAGAAAACGGAGAACCTGAAAAACTCCGTTATGAAGTAATCGACTCGGGAATCGGTGTTCCGGACGACAAGAAACAGCTGATTTTCAAGGATTTTGTTCAGGCTGATGAATCTACAACACGAAAATTCGGCGGAACAGGTCTGGGACTTTCAATCTGCAAAACAATCACCGCTCTGATGAACGGTCAGATCGGCATAAAAGACAATCCTGAAGGCGGTTCAATCTTTTGGGTGGAAATTCCCCTTGAAATCTGTTCCGATACGTCTGAAGCACATACAGCCATTGCAAAACTTGACATTCCCGAAACGGCACGCATTCTGATTGTTGACGACCAGCCCCTTGCCCGGAAAAGCCTTCTGGCAAAACTTACGGCTCTTGGTGCAAAAAATGTGGACACAGTTTCAAACGGAACAGAAGCTTTGGAAAAATTGCGAGCCGCGGCCCGGGACAAATCGCCTTATACCCTTGCACTCATTGACATGATAATGCCTGTTATGGACGGATGGCGCCTTTCATCAGAAATCAATGCTGACCGCAACATAAACGGTACTCGGCTTTACATGATGGTTCCGGAAGGTCAGATGGGAAGCGAAGCAAAAATGAGGATGTTGGACTGGTTCAACGGATATCTGTACAAACCGATCAAACGGCATCTTCTTGTTGATACGATAAATGACGGATGCAAGGATGCTCTGGATCTGGAAGTTGCAAAAGGCGAAGATATTGCAGCACAGAAGGCAAAAGAAGTTTTGTCGGTAAATGCAGCAAAAGAGGCTAAAACTGCTTCTGAGCCGGAAAAATACACTTTCGGAGTTCTTGCAGCAGAGGATCATCCCATAAACCAGAAACTGGTGAAAACTTTTCTCAACACTTTTGTTACCACGGTATTCACTGCAAATAACGGTGCAGAAGCTGTGCAGGCCGTCAGAGAACATCCCGAAATCCGTCTGATTTTCATGGACATACAGATGCCTGAAATGAACGGTGTTGAGGCAACGGAAGAACTTCGTGCAGCCGGTTACGACGGAATAATCATTGCTTGTACAGCAAACTCAGATGAGTCAGATTTTCAGCTGTACAGAAAAAGCGGGATGGATGACATTCTTGTAAAACCGTTCAAAAAGACAAACTTGAAAGCATTGCTTGACAAATGGAGCCCGACAGTTCAACCGGCGGAAGCAGAAAAATCAGCAGCGGAAAATGAAGATCCGGAAGAAATTCTTGAACTGGAAGAACTGCCCGCTGAAGAAAACGTGGATCAGGCAGAAAACAAAATCATTCAGGTTTGGGACAAAGATGATTTTCTTGATACTGTAAGCGGTGACAAAGATCTTGCAGTCCAACTTACGGACCAGTTCATCGACAGGACAAGAACTCTGCTTATCAAGGCAAAAGAAGCAGTTTACAGCCACAATTTTGACGAAATGGCAAAAATCGGCCACACTTTGAAAGGCAGTTCCGCAGCACTTTCTGCGCACACTCTGTCAGAAGCTGGAAAAGCCATGAAAGCAGCTGCAAAAGCTTCACTGCCGGAAGAAACTGTCAAACATCTGAACGAGTTTTCCGCAGAATTCTCACGGTTTGAATTTCTTGCCAACGAACAGAGGGAAACATGGAAGAAATGAAACTTCTTACAAATTATCATACACATTGCGTTTTCTGCGACGGAAACAATACGCCGCGCGAAATGGTTGAAGCTGCAATTGAAGCGGGAATGACTCATCTGGGCTTTTCAAGTCATGCCGGCTGGCCCTTCTGCGATGAATCCCAGATTCATCCCTGTGATTATCCTGCTTATGTGTCAGAAATCCGGAGTCTTCAGGAAGAATTCAAGGACAAGATTGAGATTCTGCTCGGCTTTGAAGTTGACTGGCTGCCGCCTGTCTCAGCCCCGGACAAAAAACGCTACGCCCGCTTTGCCCCGGATTATCTGATCGGTTCAGTGCATTACGTGTGTGATGAAAGCCGGCCTGTTCACAACTGGCTTGCAGTGGATGCAGGTGCAGACACTCTTCAGCAGGGAATAGACACGCTTTTCGGCGGTGACGGGAAAAAAGTTGTACAGAAATATTTTGATGCTGAAAGACAAATGATGGCAAACGGCGGCTTTGACATTGTGGGGCATATTGATCTTGTGCGCAAAAACAACGGAAAAATCCGCTTTTTTGATGAAAACGACGGCTGGTACAAAAAAGAGCTTGAAGCAACAGCAGAAGCCGCGCACAAAAGCGGTATCGCTGTGGAAATAAACACCGGCGGAATGGCACGTGTGGGACTTGAATCCCCTTATCCTTCTGCGGAAATGCTGAGGCTGCTGAAAAAGTATGATGTGCCTGTGGTGATTGATTCAGATGCACACTCGACTGAACATCTGACATGGGCTTTTGACAAAGCTGAAGCCTGTGCAAGAGAAGCCGGCTATAAAGAAATCCATTATCTGACCCGTCATGGCTGGAAAACACGACAAATCTGATATTTTTACATTCAGGTCAGGCTGCAATGTTTACCAGATCTCCGTTTACAGGAAGAGGTGCACCGCTCAGAGCATAAGGATTGGACTGTGTCTGGGCCACAGCCTGTTCTATTTTTGCCTGATATTCCTGTATGAGGGAATCTTTCTGCTGGTCGGACAAACCGGCAACCTGTTCTTTTGTCAGCTCCGGTTTCTGCTTCATGGAGACAAGGTGATCGATCATGCGGTTAAGAATCTGGACTTTGCTTACGGCAACTCCCTTCTGTTCCGCACCGGCTGCTACACCGGAAACGTGTTCAAAATGGGAATACATCACCATGCCCGGCTGAACTGGTACAAAAACCTTGCCGGAACCTACGCCGCCTGAAACAGCACTACTATATGAAGAAACTCCCATGAAACTTGCAGCCGAATACACTTTTTGCCTCCAATAATATATTCGGCATCGCAAGTCGGGAGTTTATAGCAGAAGCGTTATTTTGTAATGTCGCTTCCGAAATATTTTACAGAGATTGCAGACAAAGTTCCGTCAGCACGCAGTTCTCTGATTGCTGAGTCAACGGCTGCTTTGAATGCGGCATTCTCTGCACCTTTGCGTACAGGAATTACAACTTTTGAAGCGTCTTCCGTAAGTGCTACAACTTTGAGGGGAGCTTCCGGATGAACTGCAAGATAATCGTAGTAAGAAACATCAGCATTGAGTGTAGCATCAGCACGTCCGCTGATTACCATCTGCAGAGTCTGCTCCAGAGAATCAACACCGAGAACTTTTGCGCCGTAAGACTCAGCCAGTTCCATGTATGTGCTTCCGATTGAGTTTGTAGTTGTTGTGCCTGCCAGATCTGCAAAAGTTCTGATTGTATCATTGTCTTCGCGGACAATAAGTGCAGTGTGGATATAACCGTAAGGCTCAGTAAAGTCATATTTGAGGGCGCGCTCTTCTGTGTATTCAACACCGTTTACAATCAGATCATAGCGTTTTGCATCAAGGCCGGCAAAAAGTCCGTCCCATTCACCTTCTGCGTATTCAGCAGAAACACCGAGTTTTGCAGCAATGGCAGCTGCTACTTCCGTATCAAATCCGACCAAAGCACCGCTTTCATCATGATAAGTCCAGGGAGCCCAAGTTCCTTCCATTGCAACAGTCAGTTTGCCTTTTGCCTTTACGTTTTCAAGAAGGTCACCTGTTTCCTTCTTTCCGCCCGCAAACACTGCGGCACTGCACAGAACAAGCACCAGAAGTGCAAGAACCAATTTTTTCATAGTCAGTTCCTCCGATATTCTATATCTGTCTCAAATTATCCCAAATGAGACGACTTACGAATTCATAACCGCTGAATATTGCGGCCAATTTCCAGCATTTTTCAGGGATTCATTCACTGCGACCGCTTACAAAAAGCTTTGTCCGCTCATTTTTCGGGTTCTCAAAGACTTCTTCAGTATCGCCCTGTTCCACAATCTGACCTTTGTCCAGAATGACAGTCTTTGTAGAAACGCTACGAGCAAAAGACATTTCGTGAGTAACAATCAGCATTGTCATTCCGTCGGCCGCCAGTTTACGGATTACGTCCAGCACTTCACCCGTAAGTTCAGGATCCAGAGCGCTAGTAGGTTCGTCAAAATAGATGATCTTCGGTTCAGTTACAATTGCCCGTGCAATAGCTACACGCTGCTGCTGACCGCCGGACAGCTGATGAGGGTAATAGGCCGCAAAACTGGACATGTTCACCTTTTCAAGAGCAGCCATTGCCAAAGTCCGGGCTTTTTCAGCAGGAACCTTTCGCGCTACGGTAAGAGCAAGCATAACATTCTGCAGAGCCGTTTTGTTTGCCCAAAGATTGTAGTTCTGGAACACAAAAGAAGTATTTCTTCTGATCATTGCCGCCTGTTTTTTTGTGACTGCAGACAAATCCAGCCGTTCTTCACCAAAAATCATTGTGCCGGAATCCGCAGTTTCAAGAAAATTCATTATTCTGAGCAAAGTAGTTTTTCCGGAACCGGATGACCCCAAAAGCGCAACCACATCACCTTTCTGAATATTCAGACTGATTCCGCCAAGAACAGAAAGATTTCCGAAGTTTTTTTTCACATCGCGGATTTCAATCATTTTTTGGCCTCGCTTCTGCCGCCGTTTTTCTGCAGCTGGTCAGGAGTTTTTTTGCGGGTAACATCAAGTTTCCGTTCCCCGAAATGCTGCAGCCGGGTAAGCACTGTTGAAAAAAGCAGATAAATCAATGCAACTTCAATGTAAAGTGCAAGGGGCTCATAAGTGCGTGCAACAATTCTCTGAGTTGCCATGAACATTTCAGCAACCGTAATGTTTGCAGCAAGAGAAGTATCTTTTACCATTGAAATAAGCGAATTTGACAGAGCAGGAAAAGCCGTTCTGAAAGCCTGAGGCAGCACAATGTGCCACATGATCTGAATGTAGGAAAGCCCGGAACACAAGCCGGCTTCAATCTGACCTTTGGGAACACTTTCCAAAGCTCCGCGCAAAGTCTCTGCACAATAGGCGCCTTCATTTATGGCAAAAACCAGAATTGCACAGGGAAGCGGATCAATCATTATGCCCAGAGAAGGCAGACCGAAAAAAACTACATAAAGCTGAACAAGAAGCGGTGTTCCGCGGATGATCCAAATGTAGAAACGGCAAAGGGGACTCAAAATCTTAACCCGGGCGTACTGCACAAGAGAAACAACCACAGCAATGATCATGGCAAAGAAGAAGGAAATGACTGTGAGCGGAATTGTAACGCAAATTCCCGGAACAAGGATTTTAAGGAATGAATCGGTCAAAATGGAAATGAGTCGTTCTGTCACATAAAAAAATATAATGATTTTTTTCAGCCTCGGAAAGTGAAAGATTTTCGGAAATATTCCATTCCCAAAGTGATTGTTTCCGCATTGTCGCCCATCGGAATGATTTGCTATAATGCCCTCATGTCCCTGAATTGTAACGAAATCAACCTGATTCTTGACGAACTTGATTTGTCCGGCTCTTTCATCCAGCAGATCGTGCAGCCCGGTTTTGATTCACTTGCCCTTTATTGCTACAAAAACGGCCGCAGCACTACACTTTTTATCTGTCTTGCACCCGGCGCCACACGGCTCCACAGCACGCAGCGGAAAATTCCCAAAAACGACAAACCTCTGCGCTTTATGGAATTCCTCAAGTCCCGGATAAAAGGCTGCCGCATAAACTCCTGCACACAAATCGGCCTTGACCGCATTGTCCGCATGGACATTTCCAACAGTCAGGAAGAATTCGTAATTTTCCTGCGCCTTTGGAGTTCTGCCGCAAACATCATCGTTACAGACAAAGACTACAACATTCTTGACGTTTTTTTCCGCCGTCCCAAAAAAGGAGAAGTTTCAGGCGGAGTTTTCCAGCTTCCGGAATCTGAACCCCTTACAGAAGCGCAACTTGCAGAAGCTGCTGAAAAATATCCGGTTCGTTCTCAAAACCCGGATGAAACGGCGGACGTTTCTGACAAAGCCGAAAGTGCGGACAAAGCAGAAAACGAAAACAAAGCAGACAGCCCTTTTGTTCCAGAAGGTCAGGAATTCAACGACTTCATCGACCGCTGGTACGCAGAAAATGCACAGACACTGTCCCGCACCGCCCTTCTGGAACAGGCTGAAAAACTTTACAAAGCACGCAAAGAGCGGATGACAGCCGCATTGAGCCGTCTTGAAAGCAAAAAACAGTCATTTCTTTCCGCCGAACAATGGAAACATCAGGGGGATCTGATTCTCAGCTTCGGACACCTTATTGACGGAACCACAAATTACCTTGACTGCGAAGATTATGAAACCGGAACACAAGTCCGCATTGTAATTGATCCCAAAAAACGGGTGCAGGAAAACGCACAGATTTACTACGAAAAATACAAAAAAGCAGTGTCCGGCCTTGAAGATCTTGAACACGACATTCAGAAAGCAAAAAAAGAATTGCGTGATCTTGAATTCACTTACGAAATGGTCTGCAAAGAGCCCAATCCGATCCGCATGCAGCAGATGATTCGTAAGGAAACAAAGCCCAAACAGCAGATTGTGAAAAAACATCCGGGAGTAACCTATCAGGTAAACGGCTGGACAATTTTTGTAGGCCGGGAAGCCGACGAAAACGATGAGCTGCTTCGTCATCACGTCCGCGGTGCAGACACTTGGCTCCACACCCGCGACTGGCCGGGCGGATATGTTTTCATCAAAGCACAGTCCGGAAAAACCGTTCCTCTGGAAATCCTTCTTGACGCAGGAAATCTGGCAGTCCACTACTCAAAAGCCCGCCAGAACAAAGCCGCAGACTTGTACGTAACCCAGGTAAAATACCTCCGCCGCGCAAAAGACGGCCCAAAAGGAAAAGTTCTTCCCACCCACGAAAAAAATCTGTCCATAACAATCGACGAAGCCCGCCTCCGCCGCCTGGACGAATGCAGGGTCTGACACCTGTCATCCTTCCCCCGCAACGCCCCCAAAAAAAAGGCCGTCTGTACCAAATGAATTGCAATTTTGCAGTTCATCCGGCGCAGACGGCCTTCTTTTATTACGCAGATTGCGTGTTATTTTTCGTCTTTTTTGCGCAGATCGCGGCGTTTGATCTTACCGCTGATTGTCTTCGGCAGTTCGTCAACAAACTCAACAATACGCGGATATTTGTAAGGCGCAGTAGTCTTCTTTACAAAAGTCTGAATGTCCTTTACAAGTTCGTCACTGGGGGTATATCCCTTTGCAAGAACGATGGTTGCCTTTACAACCTGACCGCGGATCGGGTCGGGCGCACCGGTAATTGCACACTCCACAACAGCAGGATGCTGCATAAGAACGCTTTCAACCTCAAAAGTACCGATACGGTAACCGGAACATTTGATAACATCGTCACTGCGCCCTGTGAACCAGAAGAATCCGTCTTCATCGCGCCATGCAGTGTCACCGGTAAAGTAATAACCGTCGTGGATTACTTCAGCTTTTTTCTCCGGATCACGGTAGTAATCAATGAACAGGCCGGGGAATTTTCCGTCTTTGAGCGGAAAAGCAATTTCACCTACTTCACCGTCTTCACAAGGCTCCAGGTTTTCATCAAGAAGAACTGCATTGTAATAGGGAGCAGGTTTTCCGATTGAACCGGGTTTTACTTTTTCATTGCCGAAGTTGAACAGAGAAAGAGTTGTCTCAGTCTGTCCGAAACCTTCACGCAGTTCAAGACCGGTAATCTCAAGCCACTTGTTGTAAACTTCATCACTCAGGGCCTCACCTGCAGTGGAACAATGTTTCAAAGAACTCAAGTCATATTTGCTCAGGTCTTCCTGAATCAGGAAGCGGTAAATTGTAGGCGGAGCACAGAAAGAAGTAATGTGATAGGCCTCGATTTTTGCCATCAGGTCAACAGGCTTGAATCTGGCATGATAATCGTAAACAAATACGGCACATTCGCAGATCCACTGACCATACAGTTTTCCCCAGACTGCTTTTCCCCAACCTGTGTCAGCAACAGTCAGATGAAGACCGCCGTTCTGAACCTGCTGCCAGTATTTTGCAGTAGGAATGTGTCCCAGCGGATAAGTAAAGTCATGTGCAACAAGTTTCGGGTGACTTGTAGTACCGCTTGTAAAATAACTGAGCATAATGTCATCATTGCTGTTGATTTTCTTGCGGTCTTCTGCTGTAGGAACAGGAAGTTCATCAGCGGCTGCAACACCGTCTGTAAAATCCAGCCATCCTTCGGGCAGCGGTTTTGATTCATACACATTTCCGTCAGGACTTGTATAGCTCTGTCCGTTGGAAATATCCACCCCGTGAACATTTGCTGCAATGCGGATTTTAAGAGAAGGACTTTCCGGCACACTGTCGTCAATGTGCTTGAGAATGTCACCGTCGTTTACAGCAACAATCGCTTTGATCTCTGCCACATTGTTGCGGTATACGATATCTTCTTTTGTAAGCATATGTGTTGCAGGAATAACACTTGCACCAAGTTTGTGCAGAGCAAGAATTGAAATCCAGAACTCATAACGGCGCTGAAGAATCAGCATAACCATGTCACCGCGGCCGATTCCGCAGTTTTTGAAGAACTGAGCGGCTTTATTGGTGCGCTTGCGGATTTCATCATAAGTGAATTCCAGGCTGACACCTTCGTCATTTGTCCATACAAGGGCTCTGTCGTTCCCGCGTTTGTCAGCAAGAGCGTCCATTACATCATAAGCAAAGTTGAAATTTTCAGGGATTTCAACTTTGTAGTTGGCAAAAAAGTCCTCATAGGAACTGAATTCTGTTCTGGGTAAGTATTTTTCTTCCATAATATCTAAACCTAATATCTAAACCTTATAAATGATTTTTCCTGCGGATCAGATGATAACTGCCAGAAATTTTGCTTTTGCACCGTCAAGTGCCTTCATTCCATGCTGCTTTGTTGCGTCAAAATACAGACAGTCGCCTTCGTCCAGACGCATTTCCTTTCCGTCCACAGAAACCAGCATTGAACCTTCAAGCATGTAGTTCAATTCATGGCCGGGATGGCTGTTCAAGTGCATTTCTTCTTTGGGATCAACCTGAACAATGAACGGATCTGCCCTGCGATGAGAAAATCCGAAAGCCAAAGACTGATATTTATAGTCACTTCTGCGGTCAACAGAAATTCCCTTGCCTTTCTTTGTAAGAAAATAGCTTTTCATGTGGGGTTCACTGCCGGAAATGAGCACGGTCAAGTCAATATTGTACTCTTTTGCAAGACACTGCAGAACTCCAACAGGAATATCAATTTCCCCGGATTCATATGTTGAATACTGTTCCGGTGTAATTCCACAAACGGCTGCCGCATCTTCGACCGAAACGTCCATTACCTCACGCAGACCTTTAAGCCGGTCTGCTACCGCTTTGATTGCTTCATTCATAATGTTACTGTATCATGCTTTTAATTTTACTGCAAGAACTTTAATATTTTTAAAGTTCTTTTTTTTGTTTTCACTCAAAACAACCGATTGAAGCATAAAAATTCATTTATCGGGCATTTCTCAGTTTTTTTAAGAATTTTTCATATTAATCGTAAACTATTCTTAACAAGTTTTCGACCCTTGTTATACACTGTAACCGAGCATTTGTGGGGTGAAAACATTATATGACGAATAAACCGTACGTTCTTATAGTCGATGACAGTGAAGTCAACCGGCGTATCCTTTCAAACATCCTTTCTGTCCAGTATAAAACCCTTGAAGTATCCAACGGCAGTAAAGCTTGGGACATTCTGAATTCCGGCAAATACGAAATTTCCGCAATCCTTCTGGACATCGTAATGCCCGAAATGAACGGTTACCAGTTTCTGACCTCGCTTCACGACAACGTAAAATTCCACAATATTCCTGTACTGGTTCTGACCGGTCAGAGCGATACGGAAAACGAAGTCCGTTCATTAAGCCTTGGTGCATGGGACTTCATTCCAAAACCATACACTCCTGAAATCATCTATTTCCGTCTCAAAAATGCAATTGCCCGAAGCGAACTTGCAGTGCTCAAACAGCTTAGCTACATGGCAGAATACGATGATCTTACAGGCATTTACAACAAATCTGCGTTTTTCTCAGACATTCAGAAAAAAATTCATGAAAATCCCGAGCACAAATTCATTTTTCTCCGCTTTGATATTGACCGCTTTTCACTTATAAATGCATTCTTCGGCGAAAAACAGGGCAATGATCTTCTTGTATTCATTTCTTCCCTTTTTCCCACTTTGCTGGAAGATTCAGAAATCTATACTTTCGGCCGTATAGAAGCAGATGTTTTTGCAGCATTTTTCTCAGTTGACAACGACTTTTCCATAATCGAAAAACAGCTTGAAGAAAAAATCAATCAAATCCGCGGAATTCTCGCTTCCTACAACAATCATTTTGATATAGTTCCCACAATAGGACTTTTCTCCGTTACAGATTCGACCATGTCACCTTCCGACATGTATGACAGGGCTACAATTGCGGCAAAAACTGCAAAAGGCAGTTACGTTCAAGTTGCTGCCTGGTACACGGAAGAAATGCACAAGGAACTGGAAAAAGAGCAGCTTATTACCAACGAAATGAAAAAGGCTCTTAACGAAGGTCAGTTCATCATGTACCTTCAGCCCAAAAAAGATCTCAAGAACAACCGGATTGTTGGTGCCGAAGCTCTTGTTCGCTGGAAACATCCTGTCAACGGAATGGTTTCTCCCGGTGAATTCATTCCGATTTTTGAACACAACGGTTTTATTTCCCAACTGGATTATTATATGTGGGAAAGCGCCTGTAGGCTTTTGGCCGACTGGGTAAAGCGCGGAATTGACGACATGCCAATTTCCGTAAATGTTTCAAGAGTCAATCTTTATAACCCCAAAATCGTCGACCTGATTTATAATCTGACTGTCAAATACGGCATTGAACCGAAACTTCTTCAGCTTGAACTTACAGAAAGTTCTTTTGTTGAATCAAGCGAAATGATGAACGAAACAATGCAGCGTCTTCAGGAAAAAGGATTCGTCGTTCTTATGGACGACTTCGGTTCAGGATATTCTTCTTTGAACACACTGAAAGACCTGAATGTAGACGTGCTTAAAATCGACATGAAGTTCCTTACAAAAGCCCGCATTCCCGGACGCGGAGAAAGCATTATTGCTTCGGTCATACGCATGGCAAAACTTCTTGGCATTCCGGTAATTGCAGAAGGTGCAGAAAGCCAGGAGCAGGTGGAATTTCTCCGAAGCATAGGCTGTGAATATGTTCAGGGTTACTATGTTTCCCACCCGATTCCGGTTCCGGACTTTGAAGCCATGATTGAAAACCAGGAAAAATTGCCTCCGGATAATTCTTCTGCAACAGTTTATTCCGAACTGGAAAAACTGATTACCGATTCAGGCCATGCAGAAGATTTTGCCTCATCAAGGGAACTTGCAAAAAGAGAAAACATAGATCTCATGACTGCAGAAATTCAGTTCCAAAATTTTCTCAAAACCCGTAAAGCCGTCTGCATTTTTGAATATTCAGAAGGAAAATGCGAAATTATCCGCATGAACGAAACCTTCATCGATCTGTTCGGCATTGAAGAAATCAATTCCTCCAAGATTGTTCTTTCAAATCTTGAAGGAAGCAATGATGCGGATCATCTGATCAACGCAATAGAAACTGTTGCTGCAACCAAACAGCAGACAGTGTGTTATATTACACGGAAGCTGAAACATTCAGAATATTCCGTAACAGTTAAACTGGTTTTGAATTATGCAGCCAGTTTCGGTTCCAAGCATCTCCTGTTCGGAACTTTTTTTGGAGGAAACAAATGAACACTGTTATTCAGAATCTTTATACCTGGGGTTGTGACATTGACGGAGCAATGCGCCGTTTTCTTGATGATGAAGCTTTGTACATGACCTGTCTTGATACAGTCCTTGCTGACGAAAACTTTGAGAATCTTGGCAAGACTCTCCGGGAAAACAACGTAAAAGCGGCTTTTGACACATCTCACACTCTTAAAGGTGTTCTTGCAAACATGGGGCTTACACCGCTTCTTGATGAAGTTGTAAAGATTGTTGAACCGCTCCGTTTTGATACCTGCGACTGTGCTTCTCTTCTGCCGGTTTATGATCTTCTTATGGAAAAAAAGGAAAAACTCAAAGAACTGACCGGCCGCTGATTTTTTTGACCGGCGGTCATTCAGCCAAGGCGGCCATAGCCCGAACTTCTTCCTTCCATTTTTCTACCAGTTCAGGCGGTTCCAAAGGCCGGGCGTTTTTTCCGAAATACAGAATTTTTGCAAGGACTTCCGTAAAATCAGCTGCCGGAAACTGCAGTTCGATTTTGCCGTCTTCCAAATCTTTCATTTTTTGGGCCGAATGCCATACCTGATTACGGACAATGTGTGCCGGTGTCCCGCTGAATTCAATTCTCACGGTTTTGCGTTGGGCGCCCAAAAAGATTCCGAACCCGCCTGACAAAAACTGTTCCACTTCTGCAGCAAAACTTTTGAACTTCAGGTTGGGATATCCGTCTTTGTGTTTTTCCCATGGTTCATCCGTGGCTTTTGCTTTTCTGATGCGGGAAACGTTGAAAGTTCTCAAAGCATTCTTCAGACGGTCAAAACAGGCCATGTACCAGATTCCGCCGTAATTTATCACTTCAAGAGGTTCCACAAGACGCACTGAAACATCGCCGTTCACGTTCATGTATTCAATTTCAAGACAGGTGTGTTCCTTGAGCGCATCGCAAATTGCCACAAAATGCAGAGAATTGATTTCCTGATACTGGGGAATCTGATAATTTATGCGCGCGCACATTTCCCTGTATTCATTCGGAACATTGACTTCAAGGGTTTTGAGTATTTCTTCGGAAAGCACCGGAATAACATTCTGACTTTGTGACAGAGCTTTTATCATCACATAAAACATGACCATGCTCTGTCCGGCCGTTTCCAGTTCATCAAAAGGGGTCTCGTAGCAGTAACCTTTTTTTTCGCGGCTGTAGACAATCGGCGCTGAAAAACGGTCACGCAAAGCTTCAATGTCCCGTTTTATCTGGCGTACGGAAATCTCAAAATGATCTGCAGCAACCTGTGCAGAAACACTTCCGTTCAGCCGCATCCTTTTGTCCAGATACAGAATGCGTTCAGTTTGACTCATTGTGGTACATCCATGTCAGTTCGTGTTTGTTGTAGCACAAATGCACTACCCTGCTGCCGGGAATTGCTGCAAACTTGGCCACTGCGTCCCAGTTTACGCCGCCCTGCATTTTTATCGTACAGATCATGTTCGGGCACAAACCGCTTTCTATCCAGCCGCGCACCCAAGAAAGAAGCCGCTCCGGATAGCAGATAACATCTGAAAAAACCCAGTCCATGGGGCCCATGGATTCCGGAGTTAGTGTAAAAGCATCATGTGTCATGAATGTAACTTTCGGGTCTGACATAAGGGAATCGCAGAGAGGCGCCCTGTCAATGGCAGTAACTGTTGCCCCAAGCTGACGAAGAACCCATGTCCAGCCTCCGGGACAGGCTCCCGCATCAAGACAACGGCTTTCAGGTCCCGGCATAAGGGCAGGCTCGCCCTCTTTTCCGAAAAAATAATTGAACCTGACCAGGGCTTCCTGAATCTTCAGATATGCGCGGCTCGGCGGATCTATGTGATTTTCCTCAAATACAAGCTGTCCGGCCGGCAACGGTGAAGTTGTAACTGCAGAAGCCAGCATTGTGTGTTCGTCAATCAGAGTGTAAATTCCAATGGGTGAACGTGGCACAGAAAAGGGAAATTTTCTGACTTTTGTATTGATGTAAGGAAGTTTTTCCTGAATCAGGCTTGCACGGCGGAACTGCGTATACTGATACGGAGCCCAGTTTCTCTGGATTTCCTTAAGTGTGCGTGCGGCTTCTCCGATTGACTCAAAAGTGATGAGCATCGGCTCCAAAAGTACGGTTCTTGTCCAGTATGGAACAGGAACTTCAGTTTCAGAACTGTTTTTTTTGCTGTAAAGGGAAATATCGCCATAGTAAGCAGGTTTATCACAGTCCGCCAGAAAAGCAGGAAAACGCTCTGTCAGTTCGGACTGAAGGAAGGCCTGCATTTCAGGATAGGCCAAATATCCTACGGCATCAAGTTTTTTTATATTGCTGCACATAAAGCAAGCATTTCTTCTTCTTCTTCAAACTCCGCTTCGGCAAGTGCAAGCCGCTGAACATACTGGTGCAGTTCGCGGGAATCAGGAGAACGCAAAAGTTTGAAACCGATCTCAGTGGAATTGTCATCATGGCGGACCCACATGGGATGACCAATCAGACTGATGGGCTGGAGAGTTCTTTTATGGGCGGGAATAACCCGCATTTCAATGTCCATTTCCATATCAGGATCAAATTCCATGGGAAAACGGACACGACATCCGAGCATACTGATGTCCTGAAGCACACCAGGAAATACGCACAGCTCCGGTGCTTCTACACGGCCGATATCTTCATACCGTTCGTCTTTTCTTTTATCAGACTGCATATATTAATATTTTAGTAACTTGCATATTTTTTTGCAACCGGATGAAAAAAAACAAAAAAAAAAGCGGAACACCGAAAAAGTGCTCCGCTTTCAAGCATTGTTTTAATGCTGTTCATAGAGGAAACAGGCTACCTGATGGTTGCCGCTTCCGGTGTCTTTAAGCGTGGGCTGCGCATTCTTGCAGCACTCCATGCGGTTGGGACAACGGTCGTAGAAGTAACAGCCCGGGCGTTTTACTGTGGGAGACGGAACATCTCCGTTCAGAATAATGCGCTGACGTTTGGCTTCAATTTCCGGGTCCGGAATGGGAGCGGCAGAAAGCAGTGCCTTTGTATAAGGATGCATAGGATTGTCATACAAATCCTTGTAATCACTTATTTCCACGATTTTTCCCAAATACATGACTGCAATTCTGTCAGAAATGTATTTGATTACAGCAAGATCATGGGCAATGAACAGATATGTCAGTCCAAGCTCTTTCTGAACATCTTTGAACAGGTTCAGAATCTGTGCCTGAATAGAAACGTCCAACGCGGAAACAGGTTCGTCACAGAGAATCAGCTGAGGACGAAGAGCCAAAGCACGGGCAATACCGATTCTCTGTCTCTGTCCACCGGAAAACTCATGGGGATAACGGTTCTTGAAAAATTTTGACAAACCGACCATTTCCATCAGTTTTTCAACTCTTGCGTCAATTTCCTGATCTGTCATGGTAATGATGCCGCGCTGCTTGAAAATGCGCATGGGTTCCGCAATCAGGTTGGCAGTTGTCATGCGCGGATTCAGTGAACCATAAGGATCCTGGAATACAATCTGCATGTCTTTGCGGGCAAGCAGCAACTCGTTTTTCTTCATTTTGGTAAGGTCTTTACCGTCAAGAAGAACTTCACCTGCAGTAGGTTTGTAAAGCTGTGCAACTGCGCGGGCTACAGTTGATTTTCCGCATCCGGATTCACCAACCAGACCCAAAGTTTCTCCCCTCCGGATCTGAAAATCAACGCCGTCAACTGCATAAACAAAAGTTTTTTCACGGTTGAAAAGTCCCTTTGTTCCCGTGGGAAAATGCATTTTAAGCCCTTTTACATCGAGCAGAATATCGTTTTTCTTTGTCTCTTCCATCATGCCTTCTCCCCAGTTGATTCTGCAGCAGCTTCTTCCTGAGCATACTGCCAGCAGGAAGTGCAGTGTCCGTTGTCAAAAGTCGTAAGAGGCGGATACTTTTTCTTACAGATTTCCATTGCTTTATGACAACGCGGATAGAACGGACAGCAGGGCGGCAGATCAATAACGTTCGGCGGCTGGCCCTGAATGGAGAACAAGCGTTCTTCGTTCTCTTTGTCCAGACGGGGAACTGATTTGATAAGTCCCTGTGTATAAGGATGTTTTGGTTCCTTGAAAATGTCTTTTGTAAAACCGCGTTCTACAACACGGCCTGCATACATTACAAGAATAGTGTCGCACATACCGGCAACAACACCCAAAGAGTGTGTAATCATGATTACGGCTGTTCCCAAACGGCGTGTCAGATCCTGCATCAGTTCCAGAATCTGTGCCTGAATTGTAACGTCCAAAGCACTTGTAGGTTCATCTGCAATAAGAATTTCAGGATTGCAGGAAAGTCCCATTGCAATCATTACGCGCTGGCGCATACCGCCTGAAAACTGATGAGGATAACAGTCAATGCGTTCCTCGGCAGCAGGAATACCGGCAAGTTTGAGCATTTCAATTGCTTTTGCACGGGCGGCCTTTTTGTCCAAACCCTGATGAAGCTGAATCGTCTCAATCATCTGTGTGGAAATCTTGAGGAACGGATTCAGACTGGACATAGGATCCTGGAAAATCATGGAGATTTTATTTCCGCGAATGTCACGGATTGTCTTGTCATCCATTTTAAGAAGGTCTTTTCCGTTGAACAGGACTTCTCCGCCTTCAATTTTTCCGGGCGGGGACTGAACCAGATTCATGATTGAAAGGTTTGTAACACTTTTTCCGGAGCCGGATTCACCAACGATACCGACAGTTTCACCTTTGCGCAAATCAAATGTAATGCCGTCAACAGCTTTTACAATTCCTTCATCAGTGTGGAAATATGTTCGAAGATCTTTTACCTGAAGAATTACTTCATCTGTCATTGTTGACATTGTCCGCCTCCTTAAGCCTTGTTCTTGCCCTGGGGGTCAAAAGCATCACGCATTCCGTCGCCTACAAAGTTCATTGCAAACAGGAAAAGCGTCATGACCAATGCCGGAACCAGCAGCTGCCAAGGATAAAGTTCCATGGCTCTTACACCTTCAGAAACCAAAGATCCCCATGAAGCCAGCGGCGCAGAAACACCCAAGCCCAAGAATGAAAGGAAACTTTCGTTCATGATGAATGAAGGCAGTGACAAAGACGAATAAACAATGATAATTCCGATTGTGTTTGGAAGCAGATGTTTCCAGATGATGCGCCAGGAACTGGCACCCATGGAACGCGCCGCCTGCACGAACTCGGAGTTTTTAAGACTGATGATCTGTCCGCGGACAACACGTGCAATGCTGAGCCACGAAACAAGTGCGATTGCAACGAACAGAATGAACACGTTGCGACCCATGATGGCCATAAGAATGATTACAATGAGCATGTAAGGCAAACCGTACATGATGTCTACAAAGCGCATGATCACGTTATCCACCCGGCCGCCTGCATAACCGGCAACAGCACCGATTACTACACCCAGAAGCAGAGCCGTTACAGTACCGATAAGACCGATTGCAATTGAAATGCGTCCGCCGTAGATTGTGCGGGAAAGCATGTCACGTCCCAAACTGTCTGTTCCGAGAATGTAAACACGCTTGTGAACCGGATCCGTATCGGCTGCCTCACGCATTGCAGCAAGTTCAGCTTTTTCTGCAGCGTTGTATTCAGTGCGTTTTTCTTTCTTCATGACTTTTGCCAGATAAGCTTCACGCTGCTGAATCATTACTTCGCCGGCAGGTTTGAATGAAGGCGGAAGATTGATATGATCAAGAACCTGTTCTTCATAAGGATAGAGAGGAAGAATCGGAGCAAACAGTGCAAGGACTACATAGATTCCTGCAACCACAAGCCCGATCAGAGCCATCTTGTTCTTGCGAAGGCGTTTCCATGCATCTTCCCACAAAGAAACAGGCTTCATGTTCTGGTTGAATTCGTTGACCGCTGCTTCGGCCTTTTTATTGAACAACATTTTCAGGCCTCCTTATTTGTAAGAAATGCGCGGATCAAGAAGTCCGTAAACAATATCAACCACAAAGTTCATGATTACAAGAATTGTGGAATAAACGATTACTGTTCCCATGATCAGTGTGTAGTCACGGTTCAGTGCTGACTTTGTGAAGAAGTTTCCGAGTCCGGGAACAAGGAATACCTGTTCAACAACAACAGAACCGGTGATGATACCTGCGAAAGCGGGTCCCAGATAACTGACAACCGGAAGCATTGCACCTTTAAGTACATGCCGTGTCATGATTTTTGTCTGTGAAAGCCCTTTTGCTTTGGCTGTGCGGATGTAGTCAGAGCGGAGAACTTCAAGAACACTTGCACGGGAAAGACGTGCGATATATGCAAAATAAGGGAATGACAATGTAATTGCCGGCATGATGATGGTCTTGAGACCGTTTTTGCTGTTTATCCAGCCGGAAGTAGGCAGCCATTTAAGTTTCATGGCAAAGAAATACTGAAGTACGGGACCGACGACAAAAAGAGGAACTGAAATTCCTATTACTGCCAGTGACATGACAAGATAGTCAACCCACGTGTTCTGTTTCAGCGCCGAAACAATTCCGACGGAAAGTCCCAGAATCAAAGCGGCTGCCAAAGAAATACAACCAAGCATGATTGAATTCGGCAGGTTTGACATAATCAGTTCATTGACTGTAAAGTCCTTGTTCTTGAAAGAAGGACCCAAATCACCATGAAGTACATCATTCATATAACGCAGATACTGCTTAACAAGCGGCTCATCCATGTGATACTTCTTGAGCAGATTCTGCATTACCTCTTCAGTTACCTTCTTCTCACTTGAAAAAGGACCTCCAGGTGCCAAACGTATAAGGAAGAAACTTAACGTTACGATAAGAAACATCGTCGGGATCAAACTAAGAAACCGGCGAAAAACAAAACGACCCATCGGCGCATCCTTTAATTAAAATATTAACATTTTTGTCAGCATTTTATTGTATAGCATGTTTTTAGATTTGCAAAGGAAAAAGACTCTGCAAAAAAAAACTGAGCCCGGAACAAAACCGGACCCAGTCTGAATCAGAAGTCTAATTCAAATCAGTTCTTCTTTTTCATACCAACATAGGGGTGTACGTCCATTGTGTTGACATACCAACCTTCCCAAACGTCAAGGTCAATCATGTTCTGAGAAACATAGAAGTAGAAAGGAATCAGAGCCTGGTCTTTGTTGATCAGGATGTCTTCTGCAGCCATCAGAACATCAAGGCGGTCCTGTCCGGCTTTCATTGTTGCAGCTTTTTTGATAAGTGCATCGTACTCAGGATTTGCATAGCGTCCGTCGTTGTTACCACTTGTTGTTGTAACCAGTTCGAGGAAGTTTGAAGGATCCTGATAGTCACCTACCCAACCTGCACGAGCAATTTCGAAGTCGTTGCTCTGGCGGCGGTCAAGGAATGTTGCCCATTCCAGGTTTTCAAGTTCAACATCAATGTTCAGTGTTTTCTTCCATGCCTGCTGTACCCATTCAGCAATTTTTTTGTGAGCATCATTTGTGTTGTAAATGATTGTCATTTTGGGGAAGCCTTTTCCGTCGGGGTAACCTGCTTCAGCGAGAAGAGCTTTTGCTGTTTCTGCATCATAGAGGTTTCCTTCAGCGGGTGTGTAACCGGGCATAGGAGGAACAAATCCACCTGCAGCAATCTGTCCTGCACGTGTAACTTTGTCAACCAGTTCCTGGCGGTCAAGAGCCATAGAAAGAGCATAGCGTACGCGAACATCAGACAGGATTTCGTTGTTCATGTTGATGTAGTAGTAGTATGAAGAAAGCTGGGGAGCAACCTGATAGTCATCACGGAGTTTTGCTTCGTCAAGCATTTCAAGCGGCACTGAAGTATCCCAGTCCAATTCACCGTTTTTGAATGCATTGTAAGAAGTAGATGTGTCTTCGATAGGCAGGAATGTTACGCGGTCAAGGTAAACGTTTGCTTTGTTCCAGTAGTTTTCGTTCTTTACAACAGAAACTTTTTCCTGAGGTGTCCATGTTTCCAGTACGAAAGGTCCGTTTCCAACGAATTTTCCGGGTTTGATCCAGTCATCACCGTATTTTGCAATTGCGTGCATTGGCAGCGGAGCAAATGAATAGTGGGGCATCATGTCTACAGCGTAAGCAACAGGTCCGACCAGTGTTACTTCCAGTGTTTTTTCATCAATTGCTTTAAGTCCTACAGTTGAAGCATCTGCATCTCCTGCATTGTATGCTTCTGCACCTTTGATAACAGCAGCGGGCATGTAAGCATATTCTGCAGCTGTTTCGGGTGCCATGTAGTACAGCCATGAATCAACAAAAGTCTGAGCTGTGATTTTTACACCGTCGCTCCATGTGCAGTCGCGGAGTTTGAATGTGATGACTGATCCGTCGTCACTGATTGTCCAGCTTTCTGCAACACCGGGTACAGCTTCGCTTGTTTGAGGATCGTATGATACGAGACCTTCAAACAGAGCCATGTAAATGCGGTGCTCAGGAACACCCTGGATTTTTGAAGGGTCCAGAGACTGAGGCTCTGCACCATTGTTGAGTGTAAGTTCCATGGGTTCTGCAGCTTTTGCGGTTTCTTTTTTTCCGCCTGCAAAAACCATCATAGTTGCGCACAAAAGCACAACCAGAATTGTCAAAGCTTTTTTCATTGCTTCCTCCAAAAAAAAATTACGTTCACCAATAAAAAAATTTTACGGCTCACAATCGAGTGATTATATATTATACAAAAGCAAAAATTCAATAAGTTCTACTATCAGGGTACGGACAAATTCTTTTTTTTTCGGAGAAAGGAAAATTTTTCTTTTTCAGGGGGCAAAACCTGTCAATATGTTTTCATCTTTTTAATCTGATTATTATTTGTTTTTTTTGATTTTTTTTGTAACCGGATCAGTACAAAGTGGTTTACAGGATAGCTATGATGAAGCAATACAGTTTTTTTCTGTGTTTTCCTCCTCTCCTTTTGGCAGCCTGAAAAGTTTTTTCAGGCTGTTTTTTTTCAGAAACTGAAAAATCATCTGCTCATCTGCTTTTGTGCGCCGGAACAATTTTCCAGTCAGGGCCGTTTTTTCCGGAAAAACACTGGACAGAACAAGGATACTGGCGGCAGTTTTTTGCAAAAAACTGAATGTCAGAGGCATAGGGCGTCGCAAGATCATCAGGGTGGAAGAGAAGCTTTACAGTCTGGGCGCGGCCGTCCGATTCCACACGGGAAAGTGCGCCGTTGAACCGGATTATGCTGTTTGCTGCAGGCCAAAGCGCTTTTTTTCCGCGGGAATCAAAAAGCTGCTGCAGAAAGTCCAGCTGCATCTGTTCAACTGTTTCGTGTGACGGACTCTGTGCTGCAAAAATTTTCTGCCGCGCCCTCCATGCCCCGAATTCTTCAATCAGTACGACAGGCCGCACATGCAGTGCATCGCACACGGATTTGAACCATGGAACTGCCCGCCCCTGATTGTAAAACAGATTCAGATTGTCACTTATTTTTCTTGCCTTGTCCAAATCCGAGGCGGAAAAAGTGTCTGAAGACTGAACAAGATACGGCGGTTCCTGCTGCCATACAAGACCAAGTTCTGCGGCTTTTTCTGCAAGGGCTGTTCCCGGAAGCACAGCAAGACAGAAAGTTTCCAGATTGTTGGGGTAAAGATTCAGTGCAAAATCAACACTGCGCCGAAAACCTTCCAGATTGTCTTTCGGAAGCCCATAAATCAGGTCAAAGCCGAAAACTGCGCCCGCTTCGTTAAGATAACCTACATTCCGCACAAACAGTTTTTTGTCCAATGTGCGGTTCACATGTTTTAGGACTTCGGGATCCGCACTCTGCAAGCCGAACTGGAGCGCACAGGGAATCCGGGTGAAAGCGGCGGCAAGTTCCCGGTCAATGAATTCTGCACGGGCTTCAAAATAGAAGAACATTCCCGGAGCTTTTTTCTCTATGAGCCGCAGAAGTTCCAATGCTCTTTTTTTGCTGGCGTTGTATGTGGGATCAAGTACGAAAACCTGACTGATTTTTTTGCTGTTGAACAGATCCAATTCTTTTTCAATCCGTTCCATGGGAAAATAGCGGACTTTTTTTTCACCGCGGGATTCATAGCAATATGAACATTTGAAAGGACAGCCTCTGGCAAGTTCCCAAAGTGCGCCGCCGAATTCTGCAACATCAAGGGTTCCGTCAAGATAAGGTGAAGAAAGGGTATTCAAATCAGGGGGAAAAGAACGGGCTGCTGCCGAAGACTCAGCCGGAATGATTCCGTTTCTGAAAACACCTTGAGGAAGATTCTGCAAAGCATCAGAATCCGGATGATTCTGTTTTTCAAGCAATGCAAAAAGTTCAGGAACGGAGACTTCGCCTTCTCCGGCAACGGTGTAGTCAAAGTTGACAAAAGAATGGGGATTTGCAGTGACTTCAGGACCACCGGCCACCGTAATCAGTCCGGGAAACTGTTTCTTCAGGATTCCGGCAGCTTCTTCCAGTTCTGCGCGGTTCCACATGTACACACTGAAGGCACAATACTTGAAAGAATCTCCGCAGTTTTTGGCATATTCCGCAATCCGCTCAGCAACAAACACTCCGGAAGCATTCTTGTCTTGAGAAGGAAAACCTGATTCTTCACGGCTTATGTGGACAAGACGGACATCAAAAAGATTTTTGGTACGGGAATCGTTTTTTATTGCACTTGCAACGCAGGCGGCACCAAGTGGCAGAGCCTGAGGAGAAGTTTCTATGAGCAGGGTTGTGCACAATAAAAGCGGAAGTCGGGTTGTCATTTGAAGGAATCATATCATGCAAGAAAGTCCTAGCATAGAGGGGAAAAGTTTGTCAGGACAAAAAAAAAGCCGTTCTCAAAAGAAAACGGCTTGTCTGCGGGCTCTGCCCACCTTAACGGGTTTTGCTTGCACAAAACCCGCGCGCTGTTACAGTTTGTTATTTCTGCTCCAGACAGGCGATACCTGGCAAAGTTTTTCCTTCCAGGAATTCCAGTGATGCGCCACCACCTGTTGAAACGTGGCTCATCTTGCTTGCAAGGTTAAACTTGTTTACAGCAGCAACAGAGTCACCGCCACCAACAACGCTCATTGCACCTTTTCCAGTTGCTTCTGCAACCAGGTGAGCAACTTCAGAAGTTCCCTTTGCGAAGTTTTCGAATTCGAATACACCGACTGGGCCGTTCCATACGATTGATTTTGATGCAAGAATTGCTTCTTTGTAGAGAGCAACAGTTTTGGGTCCAACGTCCATACCCATCAGATCTGCAGGCAGGTCAATTGCATCAACTGCAACAGGATCTTTGTCTGCAAATTCTGCAGCTGCAACGTGGTCAACGGGAAGAAGGATTTTTACACCTTTTTCGTCAGCAGCTTTGAGCAGGTTTGTTGCTGTTTCGATAAAATCGTCTTCAACCAGTGATTTTCCGATTGAATGTCCCTGAGCTTTCAGGAATGTGTAAGCCATACCACCGCCGATAATCAGTGTTGATGCGTTTTTGAGCAGGCTTTCGAGAACCGCAATTTTTGAAGAAACTTTTGCACCGCCGATGATAGCTGTCATGGGTTTTGCAGGAGAAGTTACCATGGGTTCAATGTATTTTACTTCTTTTTCCATCAGGAATCCGCCGACTGAAGTTGACAGGAATTTTGAGATGGAAGCTGTTGAAGCGTGGTCGCGGTGTGCTGTTCCGAATGCGTCGTTTACGAAAATATCACCGTATGTAGCAAGTTCTTTTGCCATTACGTCGCGTTCTGCACCGTCTTTTGATGTTTCTTCTTTGTGGAAACGTGTGTTTTCCAGCATTGCGATTCCGCCTTCGGGCAGAGCGTCAATTGCTGCTTTCTGTCCCAGTGCGTCGGGGAGGAAAACAACTTCTTTGCCGAGTTTTTCAGCAAAATATTTTACAACAGGTTCCAGACGGTTTTTGCCGTTGATGAACTTTTCTGCATCTGCATCAGTCCATGTTTTTCCGGCTTTTTCTGCTTTTTCCTGTGCTTTTTTTACGTCTTTTTTGGGATCTCCCAGGTGGCTCATGAGAACCAGAGAACGGGGATTCTGCTCAACAATGTATTTGATTGTAGGAAGAGCTGCCATGATGCGTGTGTCATCCTGAACAACGCCGTCTTTCATGGGAACGTTAAAATCAACACGCATTACAATGCGTTTGCCTTTGAGATCAATGTCTTTTACTGTCTTAATCATAGGAAAACTCCTTAAATTCCTGAATGAAATCTATAAAAATATACCAATATATCAAATCATCGGCAATAGGCTTTTATTTCAGAATGAAGTCCCGGCAAGGCAGACTGATTCCACATTCACTTTTTTTGATTTTTTCCCGTTTTTTTTCCGGATTTTTTGATTTTTTTTCAACTTTTTTCATAAAAGAATTTGTAGTGATTTTCAAATCAGGAGGTTTTATTTTGAAATTGACTACAAAACTTTTCGTGCAGAAATCAGTGATTACGCTGACCCTGGCTTTTCTGGTGTGTTTTCCTTGTTTTAATGCAGGTTGCGCACTGCCTTCACAGGGTGCTTCTGTTCTCGGAGGTGATTTTTCAACGCCCTGTTTTCTCGGTCTGACAGTCCGTGGAGATGATGCGGTACTTCTGGAATTTTCCGGCAGTGTTTCTTTGTCTGACATTCATGTTGCTCCGGCAACTGCAACGGAAGAAGATTTTCTTGCAAGCTCAGTGGAAAGCTGTTCGCCGGCCGCAGCAGAACCAGGTTCTGAAAAACAGAGAATTGATTCTGAAAAAACTGTCTATGAAATCACTCTGAAAGAACCGACAGTTGTCGGAACTGATTATGTTCTCAGCGCAACAGCCACAGATGACAAAGGTAATTCTCTGCGTTTTTCGGCCGGTTTTTCCGGTTACAATGCAAATGTTCCTGTAATGGTTCTGAGTGAAGTCCTTACGAAAACAGGAACACTCACAGTAAACAAAATCAAGTACACACGTTCTGAAGCAGTTGAGCTGCTTGCGCTGACAGACGGAAACCTTGCGGGAATGGAACTTCGCATGTGCTATGACAAACATGACACGGAGTATGTATTTCCTTCTCTGAATGTCAAAGCCGGCGATTATGTGGTGCTGCATCTGCGTACAAAGGATGAAGAAGCCTGCATTGACGAAACTGATGACAAAGCCGGCTGCACTTATCCTGACAGTTCTGCTGAAGCCTGGGACTTGTATTATCCCGGGGACGACAAACTGATCGGGGATTACGGCATTCTGATGCTTAAAGACCGGGCCGGTGAAAAACCGAAGGATGCACTTATATACGCAAAATCTGACATGACAGAGTGGAAAAATGACATGCTTGTTGAAGCGGCGAAGGAAGCAGCGGAATGCGGTGCATGGGCTGACGGATTCTTACCTGACAGCGCTTTTTTTGCTGACAATGCCACAGCGGCAAAGGCTTTGAACCGGGCAGGCCTTGTTGAACTGGCGGCAGGCTTTGACAAAGACGGATCAGATTCTGTACGCCCCGCAGGTGCCGGAAAAGCTGATTGGTACATTGCGACAAAGCTCACTCTGGGCACCGCAAACGATCCCAATGTCTATGTAAAATAACGGGATTATCCCCACACGGACAGAATCTGAATCAAACTAAAAAACACTACCAGTCAGTCCGCAACTGCCAAAACCGCTAGCCAGCGTCGCTACACGCGCAAGGTGGTAAGGAAACTATCATTCCTCCTTGCGAGTGTTTTTGGCAGTCGCTGCCTTTCTTCCCGGTTTACGCAATCGGGCAGACTGGGTGTGACAGAGCCGGTCAAGTTTTCTCAGCAGTTTTCCGCGATGAAAGCCTCAAGTTCCTGCTGACACCGGGCTGTGTCCGTCAGATAGCTCATGGCGTGTGAGGCGCCCTCCACTATTACAAGTTTTTTCGGTGCGGTACAGGCTTCGTAATTGCGGATGCTCATTTCGGTGGGAACAAAATCATCGGCGCCGCCATGTACGAAAAGCATGGGCACAGTGCTGTTTTTGAGCGCTTCAAACGTAGAATACTCTTTCATGCCGAAGCCGCCCGCCACTTTGCAGAGGACACGGGCAACCGGAATAATCGGGAAGTAAGGCAGGTGCATCATGTTTTTCAGGACATGACAGATTATTTCGTATGGACTTGTAAAGCCGCAGTCTGCAATACAGCCTCTTACATTTGAAGGCAGATCAAGCCCCAATGACATTACGACGGTGGCGCATCCCATGGAAATGCCGTCCATGAACACAGGCAGCAGTTTTCCGTCAACGGCGGGCGGCACCAGCTCTGAATTGAGCAGATTCAGCCATGACAGAACATCTTTGCGCTCCCGGATTCCGTAAGTGATGTTTTTACCCTGACTTCTGCCGTGACTGCGCTGATCCGGCACAAGAACATTCAGTTTCTGCTCATGAAAGAACCTGACGACAGCGGCAAAGTCCTTGAGCCCGAAACCATGATAACCGTGCATCAGAAGAATGGATCCCTTCGCATCAGGACAGGGAAGAAAATCAGCAACCAGATTGAGACCGTCAAAGGATTTTACATGAACTTCTCTCGGATTCTGAGATTTGAACCAGGCAGCCCCTTCTTCAACCAGATCCTTGAATCCCATTTTTTCAAGATATTCATCTACAAGAGGACCGCTGGGTCTGCGTCGGATGCTGGGCACAAACTGAAAGAAATACACGGAGGCAAAAACTGCGGCAAGAATTAAAATCAGTACAAGAAAGACAATCAGAACAACATTCATCAAAATTCCCCGGAAATGCAAAATATCCCGAATTCATCAGACATCCGCTGCATAGAGACACCGCTTTGTCGGTGGTCTGCGGACTGTGTGCATCGGGATTGCGAAAGATGCCCTGATAATTTACAACACAAATCCGAATTCGGCAAATTCAGGTCTTTTTTTTCTTGAATTTCTGCATTTTTCTTTCCATATTATAAGCATGTCCACACTAAAAAAACTCACGGAAGGACTTGAAAAGCGCTACATAATCAGCACCTTTCTTGCTCCTGTTTCTGTCATGGGCGAGGTTGTACTTGAAGTGCTCATTCCCCTTGTCATGGCAAAAATCATCGATGTAGGCATTGCAAACAGTGATGCCGGTTACGTAATCAAAGTCGGGCTCCTGATGGTGGGCGCGGCTCTTCTGTCACTTACTGCAGGTGTCCTTGCAGGTCGTTTTGCTTCAGTTGCATCCCAAGGTTTTTCACACAATCTTCGAAGAAAACTTTTTGCAAAGGTTCAGCAATTCTCTTTTGCCAATGTTGACAAATTCAGTACCGCTTCTTTGGTTACACGCCTGACTTCTGACGTTACCAACACTCAGAACACATATTCCGCTGTAATCCGCATGTGCGTCCGTTCCCCCTTCATGTTCATCAGTGCCATTGCAATGAGTTTTCACATCAATGCGAAAGTTGCCCTGATTTATCTGGTGGCGATTCCGCTTCTGGCAATTCCGGCAGCGCTCATCATGACAAAGGCGTTTCCCCGCTTTCAGACAATGATGAAAAACTACGACAACCTGAACTCAAAAGTTCAGGAAAACCTTACCGGGATTCGCGCCGTAAAAGCTTTTGTCCGCGAAGACAATGAACGCGCAAAGTTTGAACGTGCTGCCGATGCAGTCCGTGATGCGCAGGTAAAGGCAGAACGTCTTGTAATCATCAACTTCCCTGTCATGACAATGGTAATGTATCTTTCGCTGATTGCGCTCCTGTGGTTCGGCGGAAACCAGATCATCATCGGCTCAATGAAGACAGGTGAGCTGATAAGCTTCATAACTTACGGCACACAGATTCTCATGTCGCTGATGATGTTCAGCATGATGTTCGTAATGTTCGTTCTTTCAAGAGCAAGCATCGGCCGTATTGTTGAAGTACTGGACGAAGAAATTGACATCAAGGCACCGGAAAATCCTTCTTCTGCAGGTCCGAAAGACGGTTCAATCGATTTTGAAAACGTTTCTTTCAGTTACAACAAACAGGAAGAAACTGCAGTTCTAAGAAACATTTCACTGCATATAAACAGCGGGGAAACAGTCGGAATCGTGGGAAGCACCGGTTCAAGCAAAACCACGCTCGTATCTCTTATTCCGCGCCTTTACGATACACTTTCAGGAACAGTAAAAGTTGGCGGCGAAGACGTAAAAACCTATTCTCCCGAAGCACTCCGCAATGATGTTGCAATGGTTCTGCAGAAAAACGTTCTTTTCTCAGGAACAATACGTGACAATCTCCGCTGGGGAAATCCCGAAGCTACGGATGCCCAGATTGAAGAAGCATGCCGCACCGCCTGCGCACACGGTTTTGTTGAAACACTTCCAAACGGTTACGATACGGAACTTGGTCAGGGCGGCGTAAACCTTTCAGGCGGTCAGAAGCAGCGTCTTTGTATTGCACGCGCTTTGCTCAAAAAGCCGAAAATTCTGATTCTGGACGACAGCACTTCCGCAGTTGATACGGCTACAGACGCGTCAATCCGCGAGGGGCTCAGGAACACATTGCCTCTCACGACCAAAATCATCATTGCACAGCGCATTACATCAGTAAAAGACGCGGACAAGATTTTTGTTCTGGAAGAAGGACAGATTTCAGGCTGCGGAACACACGAACAGCTGCTTGAGAACAATGCAGTCTATCGCGAAGTTTATGAGTCACAGCAGAAAGGCAGTGACTTTGACGGCGCAGGAGATTCTGCCGAAGCAGAAAATCAGACAAAGGAGGCCCGCTGATGCCAGGACCAGGACCACGAGGAAGAGGCCGGGGCGGCCCGATGCAGAAACCCAAAAATGCAGGAAAAACTATCAGAAGACTTTTGGGTTATCTTGCACAATACAAGATTCTGCTTGCTTTTGTCTGTTTCTGTATCATTCTTTCATCAGGGGCAAGCATTGCAAGTTCATACTTTCTGCAGCCCATTCTGAACAATTACATTATTCCTTTCATCGGTCAGGAAAACCCTGATCTGTCAGGATTCATCAGCATGCTGATTACAATGCTCTGCATTTTTGCAGTGGGAGCCATTGCAAACTGGGCATTCATCCGCATAATGCTGCACATTTCGTCAAAAACTCTGTACCGGATCCGCACAGATCTGTTCAATCACCTGGAGAAGCTTCCGCTCCGCTATTTTGACACTCACACCCATGGTGAACTGATGAGCCGTTTTACCAACGATACGGACACAATCCGCGACATGCTGAGTCAGGTTGTTCCGCAGCTTTTCTCTTCACTGCTTACAATTGTGGCCTGTATCGTAATGATGCTGCGCCTGAGTCCGGCACTTACGCTGCTGGTACTGGTCTGCACAGTCGGAATGGTTATGGTGACAGCTGTTGTAGGTAAACATTCTGCAAAAGCTTTCAGGGCACAGCAGGAAAATATCGGAAAAGTAAACGGATTCATTGAAGAAATGATGGAAGGACAGAAAGTTGTAAAGGTTTTCTGCCATGAAAACAACGCCATCAAAGAATTCGGTGAACTGAACGACAGACTTCAGGAATCGGGTACAAGAGCAAACACGCTTGCAAACATTATGGGCCCCCTTATGAACAACATGGGACACATCAGTTATGCAATCACGGCGGTGGCAGGTGTAATGCTGATTATTGCCGGCAGAATGACAATCGGTGGCATTGCTTCTTTCCTGGAATATTCGCGCACTTTCAGGAACCCGATTACGCAGATTGCCCAGCTTTTCAACAGCGTGCTGAACGCTTTGGCCGGTGCTGAACGTGTATTCAATGTAATTGACGAAAAACCGGAAGTTGACGAAGGTTATGTTACACTGGTCAATGCAAACATTCTTAAAGACGGCCGCATTGCAGAGGCTTTCCTTCCAACAGGTGAATGGGCATGGAAACACCCTCATCATGACGGCACCGTAACTTATACCCAGCTTAAAGGCCATGTGGAGTTCTCCAACGTTACATTCGGTTACGTTCCTGAAAAAACTGTCCTTCATGAAATTACAATGACGGCAGAACCCGGTCAGAAGATTGCTCTGGTAGGTTCCACAGGAAGCGGAAAAACAACGATTACAAACCTTATCAACCGTTTTTACGATGCTTCGACTGATGAAGAAGGCGGAAGCAAAATCCGTTTTGACGGCATAAACATCAACAAAATCAAAAAAGATGATTTGCGCCGCTCTTTGGGAATTGTTCTTCAGGATACAAACCTTTTTACAGGAACCATTGCGGAAAACATCCGCTTCGGAAAAGAAGACGCATCCATGACGGAAGTTGAAAACGCAGCAAAACTTGCCAATGCGGATTATTTTATCCGTCACTTGAACCAAGGTTATGACACAGTTATTACAGGAAACGGCGGCAACCTGAGTCAGGGACAGCGGCAGCTTCTGGCCATTGCCCGTGCAGCTGTAGCAAATCCTCCGGTTCTTATTCTGGATGAAGCAACCAGTTCAGTTGATACACGAACCGAGGCCCTGATTGAAAAAGGTATGGACAGCCTTATGCAGGGACGCACGGTTTTTGTAATTGCACACAGACTTTCTACAGTACGCAATGCAAACATGATTCTTGTTCTTGAAGACGGACGCATCATTGAGCGCGGAAACCACGATCAGCTGATTGCTCAGAAAGGCAAGTATTACAAACTGTACACAGGATCTTTCGCAGAAGAATAAGATGCTGCCGGATTTGGCACAGTTTTTTTGAAACAGCGGGCTTACGCGTGGCCGAAAGCGATGTTTGCGGTTGTGCAAGGCACAAAGCAACATCTTTCCGTTCTACGCTCCAGCCCGCTGTTTCTTCATTGGTATAAAACTGAAATCCGTAGACATGGATTTCACTTTCAGAAGTTGATTCCGAAAGAAGTTGAAATGCGCATTTTCCAAGGATCATTGCCCAAATCAATTTTTACGCAATTATCGCTTTCCTTCCAGTAATCTTTATAGCGGTTGGTTGAGTTCATGTTTGCAAAATCTGCATTCACAGCACAGAAAACACCGAAGTGTTTTGCAGCCCACAAGTTTGCAGACAGACGCAATGAAGGAACAATCTGCTCTCCAAAATCATAATTATTGTTGACAACTGTCGGATCAACCAAAGTTTTTCCGAGGAATTCCACATCAAAGTTGAGCAAATTCCATCCGAAGCGGAAACCGAAACCGGCACCGAAAACTACATTGTCACTGTCGAAACCGTCTTTGTTTCCCACCATGAAAGTAGTAAAGAAATATTCAGTTCCGCCCTGGTACTGGAAGAAGGTATCATCACCGTCCCAAAAGATGGAGAAGTTTTTGATGCCGTCTTCAATAATGTTTACAAGACCCAATGTGGGACCTGAAACACTTTTTGCAATGTTTACAATACCGATCTGTGCACCGCGGACATTTTTTCCGATATTGATTGTTCCAAGCTGAACACCGTCAAAGTTTCCTGCAATATTCATGAATCCTGTTCCCTGGAATCCGCCTGCGCCCGAAGCATTGTTTCCGCTGATGTTCATGAAACCGGAAACCTGAGCACCTGCTATACCGGCACTTGCAATGTTCATGAAACCACAAGCCTGAATACCGCGCATTACCTTTGTCGTGTCGCTTGCAATATTCATGAAACCGCAACCCTGAATACCGTCGAAGTGTCCTTTTGCAATGTTCATGAAGCCGGTTGCCTGAGCACCTGCACCAGTTCCCTGAAGAATGTTCATGAAACTGCTGACCTGAATTCCCACAAGTCTGTTCCGGACAGTATTCATCCAGCTTGAAGCCTGAATACCCAGAATGTTTTCCTGAGTGGCCATAAAATCGCTTACAGAAAGGAATGCAGAGTCACCGCCTGGAAAATAGAGCCCGGGGAAAGGAGAAACAATCAGGGGAGTAAAGTGTACATTTTCAAAGCCCATTTCTTCACCAAGCTGAATCATATCGGCTTCGTTGATCATTTCAACATCAACGTCGAAGAAAGGATTGTCAGCGCTGATACGGACCACATCCTGTGTCTCGCCGGTTCTGTAATCAATGCGCTTTCCGGCAGAAATTGAAGTGCCGTCAGAAAAAGTTCTACCGATATCAATATTCACGTTGATGTTCGGTTCAACGGAGATTTTCGGATTATTTTCCACTGTCTGAACCGGATTATTGTTGGCATTCTGCACTGCATTCTGATTGTTTGAAGCACTTGCATCGGAATAAGAAGAACCGCGTGCAGTAGTTGCAGTAAGCGGCACCTGACGCAGGTTCACCAGATTAAGAACTTGGGTAGTTCCTTTGTCCAGGCGCACCAGTGTCTGACTTGTAGAATCGTTTCCGACCACAGTCACTGAATAATATCCGCAAGGAAGTGCCAGACTCATCTGATTTCCGTAAGCTTTGTTGATTTCTGCTTCCAGTTTTCCTTCGATTGTACGCACAAAGAAACGTCCGTTTGCTTCCGGCGGAAAAATCAGCATTGAATCAGCCTGAGTCAGGTCAGAAAGAATCAGGTCACCGGAACCGACCAATGTAATGTTGTATGAAGGATGCTGAGGTCCCACAGCGCTTGTTTCCGTCTGGGAAAGAGTGTCGTTGAAAGCATAGTAATAAAGTTCATTGAGAGAAACTTTATTGTCGCCTGAAATATCTGCAGCACCGCGGAGTCCGTTTACTACGGAATGTGTAAAGAAGGATGCCCCGATTGAATCAGATTCCTGAGAGGATTCGCTTTCAGAACTGGATGAAAGATATGCGTGTCCCTGAACAACAGTTGAGTCGTCTGTCAGGAAAGACGGCTGAAAGGTACCGCCTTTTGCACGGATAAAGTTTCCTGAAAAGCAGGAATCCAGCATTACAACATGAACATCGCTTGGAACTGCACTGATTGCATGCTTCAGTTCTGAATAATTGTAGGATTCTTCACCCATGAGAAGAGCATTTTCATCAGAGTGACCGCTGTAATAAAAAAGGAATTCAGTGCGACGTGCCCGTGATTTGCTGTGCTCTATAATGGAAGAAATGTTTTCAAGTGCGCCGTCAATTTCTTCTTTTGAGGAATCAATCAGCACAAAACTGTTCTGTTTTTTTACGCCGCCCACTTCAATCATTGTGGAAGCAAGTTTTTCTGCGTCACTTCCGGCATAGCGCAATGTTTCGCGGCCTTCTCCGCCGGCGTTGGATGCAATATAGAGAGCGTAGCGTTCAACGGCACCGGACTGTGCAAAAACATTCAGAGGAAACACCGTCAGTGCGGCAACAGTCAGCAGGACAAAAGCAATTTTTTTTGAAACAATATTATTCAATGTCTTTTTCATTTTCTGTCTCCAGATTTAAGAAGTACCAGTTCTGAAACACTGGTTCCAGCCGGCAGATATGCAGAAAGATCTGCAAGCATCAGCTGATTTTTTGAAATATCGCGGGAAACGGCAGAATAGATTCTGTCCACAGTGAATGCAGAATCAGAAGTAATGAATACAAAGCGCTCAAAATCAGGAGCATCATCAAACTGATAAGCCTGGGGCAAAGCGATTTCTTCACCCTGAACAAGCTGTACGGATTTTGAACCTGACTGGGGATAATGCTGTGTGACACAACCGTTTCCGTCAATTGAAAGAATTGCTCCGTAACTGGCTCCGGCAGCATTGTAGCTCACCTGAACAACATCGCCTTCAGAAACTGTTTCCCGGTTTGAAAGACGCGTTGCAATGGAACCGTCTTTTTTATAGATATACATGTGGGGGCCGCTGCTTGTCTGAATACCAAGCAGTTTCTGAGCATTCTGTGTTGCAGCAGAATAACCGCCCTTTACGCGTACGCCGGAAACATCTTCCTGAACAGCTGCGGTTGAAGCATTTTCTGCAATACTGCTGCCACCACGATTCTTTATCAGAACCGGCGACACGCAAACCAGCAAAAATGCGGCAGCGGCCACAAGCACACGCTGTACCACACCAAAGTGCAGAATGCGCGGCTTCGTCTGTGAAACAACTTTTTCCGAACTGTCAGACGCAGATTCCGCAAGTTTTGCAGCCAATGCCGCTTTTATTGCATCTGCCGGGTATTTGTCCAGTATTTCAGCATCAGAAGCTTTTACAGCCTGAATTTCTTCCTGTGAGAAACCGGGATTTTCGATTTCTCCGGCACAAACTTCTTCCAGAATCCGCTGTCTCTGTCCCATAATCATTTTCCTGCCTTTTGTGCGCGAGTCTGCAAAGCCTTAAGCCGTTTGCGGACTCCACTTTTTGAATAATGCATTTTTTCGGCCACCTCATCGTAAGTGTAGCCGTCAACAAAATGCATTACTGCCATTTCACGGGTATCAGATTTTTCTCCGTCAAAAATTACATCCAGAACAAGAGAAGCGTCCGTAATGTCTTCGTGAAAAGCTTTTGCATTGTCTGCAATTTCTACCGTCAGGGCATCAATTGAAGGACCCACTCTGATTGAATCGTATCTGATTTTGTTGAGACAAACGCGAGTGGCTGTAGTATAGAAGAAACTTGAACAAACTTCGGTCAATTTTGTACGGGCTTCAAGAACCCGAAGGAAAACATCCTGCATTGCATCAAGAGCCTTGTCTTCGTCATGCAGAAGATATCTGCAGCGCCGGAGAACCAGAGGCCCGAATTTCTCATACACGGCGGAAAAGTTTTCCATTGTCAGTGTCTGTACGTTTTTTTCCATCTTCTATTGTACCCTGTCGAATTATTCAACACGCCGGCGGGCAGAAAGTGTTACTGTCGTTTTGCTGAATTTTCTAAAATATGATGAATGCTGAATTTAAATTCAGCCTGATATTCAAACTTTATGAAAACGATTTTACATAAAAAACTATGTGAATGGCAACATTCGGGATTTTTCCTGATTTTTTTTGATTTTTTTCAAATTTCGAGCCGATTTTTTGATTTTTTTGCGATAAAACACATAAAAAAAATATGTATGGATTTTTTTCGCACAATTTTGCTTTCTGCAGGCATTTTTGCATCTCTTTCAGGAATTGCAGGAGCTGATTTTTCCGCAGAAAAGGCCGGAACAAAACTGATTTTTGACCTTACTGCTGATTTTTTAACGCCTGAACTGAAAAACTGGGCTTTGAAATTTGAGTGCAGGGATTTTTTCGCAGCTGCAGGAAGTTTGTCACTGGGAGGAAGCTTTTCCCGTGCAAAAAACCCGGAACCTTCGCTGCCTTCTCCAAGTGATTCAATGCCCGCATTTTCGTCCGCACTTACAGCCGCTGTTCCCGCACCAGGAGAAACTGAAAAATCTTTTTCTGCTGTAACCGGATTCAAAACAAACTTGGGAAAAACTGAACTTTCTGCAGCGGCATTCTGTTCTGAATGGGAATCTGCCGAAAAACTTCCTGAACTTTGCGGAATCTGCACAGGTTTTTCAGGGCAAACCGGTTCTGCCGCCAAAACTTCCGGGCTTCTGTCATACAAAGGAAGCGGTTTTCTTGGACTGGCAACTTTGGCGCCCAAAACTTCCACCAACTGGTACACAAGCCGGTTCTGCGTCAGGGAAGGATTGGTTACAAACGGCGGAATTGCTCTGCAGGGCGAATGGAAAAGCGGCAAAAAGCAGGCGATGATTTTTCAGAGCGGAGATGTTTCATGGCGGCCGGGTTTTGTTCCCCAATTCTGTTTTACAAGCCGCGGATTTTTCAGGAACAGCTTTGCGGCGGTTCAAGGAATGGTTTTTGTGTCTGACAGGGATTTCTGCAAAGCAAGCGGAACCTTTGTGCGCAGTCTTTTCAAAGCAGGCATTGCTTCTGAGTTTTCACTACCGGTAACAGAAGAAACGGTTTTTGTCTTCGGTGCTGCTGCCGGTACGGATCTGCGCATCGGAAGCAGTATTGCCGCCCCAAACTTATGGCTTTATTCAGCCCAAGTGAGTGCAGAACTCGTACAGAAAGAGCGGAACCTGTCTTTGTCCGGAAAAATTTCTGACATTTCTTCCCAGAATTTGCAGAACCTTCATGACCTGCCCTTTTATTTGAAAGCAAGTTTTTCCGAAACATGGAAACTGAGCGGATGGGCGGGAAAAACAAAGGCTGAAACTTCTGCAGTCTGGAACAAAGGAACTGTTACTTTGAATGCAGGCTGCGACTTCGGGGGCGGAAAAATCGGCAGCAGCGGAAAAACTTTTCCCGTTGTCAGCACGGATTTTTCACTGTCCTTCAAAAACTGTGACAAATTCATCCTGAGTCTTTCAATTGCGGACTCAGGAACAAAAGCGGATTTTGCAGGTTTGTCCGCCCAGGTTTCCGTAACTCACAACGGATTGCAGATAAAAGCAAAAGCCGCTTTGTCGGCCAAATCAGTTTTTAGCGGAGACATGTCCCTGCAATGGAAGTTCTGAAGTGACCAGAAATCAAAAATTGCATATTTTTCCCAGTCCCGCTATACTTGAAGGGTGAAAGATGACGTTTCCAACATTACTTCGCTGATTTCTCAGATTCACGCCGGAACTTCTTCGTTTTTGAGGGAAGAACTCAAAAAACAGGGGCTTCCGGAACTGGTTTCTTCCCACGGGAATATTCTTTTCCGGCTTTCAAAATGCGACAGGCTTTCCATGGGAGAACTTGCGCGCCAGATAAACCGGGACAAATCCACTGCAACTGTACTGGTAAAAAAGCTGGAACAGGAAGGCTATGTGCGCCGGGTTCCAAGTGATACGGACAACCGGGTAACGTTCATCGAACTTTCGGACAAGGGGCGCGAGTACACGGCTGCAACGGCGAACATTTCCGCACTGCTGAACCAGCGCTGCTGCAACGGGCTTTCCCGGGAAGAGCTGCAGACCGCTTACGATCTGCTTGTACGCATAAACAACAATTTCAACTGATTATGACACTTGGAGGTTATTTTGAAACTTTGTATCCGTCCCCATGACGTGGGACTTTCTACAGCAGATGATTTGGGCAGGAAAATCCATGACCTGGGATTTGACGGCGTTCAGCTTGCCGTTGCAAAAGCCATTGCCGGTCAGGACGGCGAACCTGACACAATGACAGAAGAAGTCTGCAAAGAAATCCGTGCAGGGTTCAACGCCCATGGTGTAGAAGTTCCCCTTTTGGGAGCCTACTTCAATCCTGTTCATTCAAACAAAGACAAAGTTCGTGCCGGAGCCGCAAAGTTTGCAGACCATCTTCGGAAAGCTCCCCTTTTCGGTGCAAAATTCGTTGCAAGCGAAACTGGAAGTTACAATGACGAGCCATGGACATACAATCCCCGTAACCAGACTGAAGAAGGTTTTGAGGATGTTTATTCAGTTTTCCGTCCTCTTGCAGACGTGGCAAAAGAAGCAGGCACATATCTTACGCTTGAAGGCGCTTGGGGACACTGCATGTACTGTCCGGCACAGATGGAGCGGATGGTCAAAGCACTGGACAACGGCAATATCCGCGTAACTGTAGACATTTTCAACTATCTTTACGAAAAGAATTACGAATCCCGCTTTGACCTTCTGGACGAATGCCTTGACCGTTTCGGGGACAAAATCGCTGTTTTCCACATCAAGGATTTCAATGTGGCTTCAGACGGAACTCTTGTTGAAGTAGGCATGAAAGACGGCATCATGGGTTGGGACAAAATGCTGCCCAAAATTGCAGAACGTGTTCCTGACGCACTGCTGGTTTTTGAAGGAATGAAAGACCTGCCCACCAGTCTCCGCATGTTCAAAGAACTGCTTCAGCACTGAAAAAGGCCGCAACACCCGCGATTTTTTCTGGAGATACTGATGGCTTGCATTCTTATTGCAGAAGATGACAGAAACATGAGGCTGCTTACTTCCGCCAGACTTTCGGACAAATACAACGTGCTCTGCGCCTGCGACGGTGTTGAGGCACTGGAAATAATCCGCAAAAACGTGGTGGATCTGATTATTTCTGATATCATGATGCCCAGAATGGACGGTTACGAACTGCTTAAAACCATCCGTCAGGAAGGATACACAACGCCTTTTCTTATGCTTACCGCCATGGAAACTTCCAGTGCCATGGAAAAAGGTTACGAACTGGGCACCGATGAATACATAACAAAGCCTTTCAGCAGCGATGAACTGCAATGGAGGGTTGCAGCACTTCTCCGCCGTGCAAACATTACCGAAAACAAAAAAATCGTCATCGGAAGAACCACCATCGATTCGGAAAAATATGCTGTCTACAACGATTCTGAATTCATCGAGCTTCCCAAAAAAGAGTTCGATCTGCTTTTCAAACTGCTTTCCTATCCTTCCCAGATTTTTTCGAAGGAACAGATTCGGGACAGCGTTTGGGGCCCTTTGTCCGAAACAGGTGATGATACGGTCAAAACTCACATCAACAGAATCCGCAACAAAATGCAGAACATGACGGACTTTACGATTGTTACAATCAAAGGCTTGGGATACAAAGCGGAAATCACGAAAAAAGATTCCTGAAAACAAAATCCGATTTTTTCTGAACTGAACAAAGGATTGACTTATGAAGATGAAAATCAGACCGCCCAACGTGGCACTTTTTTTGAAACGCATTCTTCCCCACATAATGCTGCAGTGCATAATAATCATTATAACCCTGATCGGCTCCTACTCTTTCATGACGTGGATTACTGTGGGAGTCGGCAAAGTTGAAGACACAGTTTACCAGACACTGTATGAAATTCTCGGAACCGTTATTCTGATGATAATTATTCTTGTGCCGCTGAATACGTTTTCTTACCAGAAGCGCGCACGGGAAATAGAAACTCTGTCAGATGCAATAGGAAAAGTTGCCTGCGGACATTACGAATACAGAATTGACACCAGCAGAAAAGAACCGATTACTCCAGTTTATGAAGACTTCAACAAAATGTGTGCAGAACTTGCAAGCACACAGATTCTTCAGAACGACTTTATCAACAATTATTCCCATGAATTCAAGACTCCCATTGCTTCCATAAGCGGTTTTGCAAGTCTTCTCCTTGAAAAGGATCTTTCAAAAGAAGAACAGACTCAGTTTCTTGAAATAATCCGGGATGAATCAAACAGGCTTTCTGCACTTGCAAAGAACACGATTCTGCTTTCCAAGCTTTCGTCACAGCAGATTGTTTCAGAAGTGGAAGAATACAATCTTGGAGAACAGCTAAGACAATGTTCGATAATCTGTTCCGCACAATGGTCCGCAAAAAATCAGACGCTTTCAGCTGATCTCGCGGAAGTCATGATAAAAGCGAACAAAGAACTGCTCCAGCATCTTTGGCTCAACCTGATCGGAAACGCAAGCAAATACACGCCAGAAGGCGGAGAAATCACTGTTACGCTTGTTCAGGAAAAGCGGAACGTAACTGTTACCGTCAAGGACACAGGCGAAGGAATGTCCGACACAACCCTTACAAATCTTTTCAGACCCTATTTTCAGGGAGATTCAAGCCATTCAAGACAAGGTTTGGGATTGGGGCTTTCCATTGCACACAGAATCGTGGAACTTTTTCATGGTCAGATTTTTGTTGAAAGCAAAATCGGAGAAGGAAGCAAATTCATCGTTACTCTGCCCATTGGAATTCCTGTCAAAAAAGATGAACCAAAATCCGAAGAACACAACAAATTTACTTTCAACCTGCCATTTGACCTTCAAAGTAAACTGAAAGTAAACAAATAAGCTTCTCAATTTACCGTGATTGAACCTTGCCGATATATTGTTATGCTCAGATTCAAATATAAGGAGAATCTGAACTATGCAGACTATCGAAGATCTCGGAACATATACATTTCCCTCAATGCTTGCCAACAGCGTAAGAAAATTTTCAGACAGACCGGCTCTGAGCCTTGTAAACGGCGAGCCGATTACATATTCCCAATTGGAACAGAAATCAAAAGGTGTAAGTGCACTTCTTGAAAGTTTCGGACTGGGCCCTTTGAGCAAAGTTGCAATCTGGGGCATCGGGCGTCCTGAATGGGGCGCAGCATATCTGGGCATTGTAAACCGCAGAATGATTGCAGTCCCGCTGCTTCCCGACTTTTCAAAGAATGACATCAAAGGAATCCTGAATCATTGCGGTGTTGATGCAATGATTGTTGACAAAAAGCTTTTTGAAAAAATCAAAGACCTGAATGAAGAACTTCCGCCTGTAATCATAAGACTTGAAGATTATTCCGTAATTGCAGGAACTCCGACAGTTTCCGTTTCGCCGGAAAATCTTGCGCCGGTTACAGTTGAAGAAGAAGATACAGCTTCCATAATTTATACATCCGGTACCACCGGACGCCCCAAAGGTGTTGAACTGACTCACAAAAATCTGGTCTGGAACACAATTGCAAACCGCTGCTGCCATGACATCAAGGAAACTGACAAAGCTTTGTCATTCCTGCCGCTAAGCCACGTTTACGAGTTTACAATCGGTTTTTCAATGATGATTCTGAACGGAGCAAGCGTTTATTATCTTGGTACTCCGCCTGCAATCGGCGCTCTTCTGCCTGCATTCCAGAAAATCAGGCCCACACTGGTTCTCTCTGTCCCAATGATCATGGAAAAAATCTACAAGAGCAAGATTCAGCCTTCTTTGAACGCAATGAAGCTTTATAAAATCAAAATCTTCAAGAAACTGCTCCATAAAGTTGCAGGCAAAAAACTGATGGCAACTTTCGGCGGCCACATTGAATTCTTTGGAATCGGCGGTGCAAAACTGAATCCCGAAGTTGAAATGTTCCTGAAAGATGCTGATTTTCCTTATGCAATGGGTTACGGACTTACAGAAACTTCTCCGCTTATTGCCGGATGTGACAGCCACAAAGGAATTCCCGGAACTATCGGTCAGGTTGTTCCCGGTGTTGACCTTAAGCTGATCAATGTAAGACCTGACACAGGAATCGGAGAAATCGTAGTAAAAGGCCCCAATGTTATGAAGGGTTATTACAAAGCTCCCGAACTTACGGCAGAAGTTTTTACGACCAAAGCCGATTCCTGCGGTGAAGGCTATCTTAAAACCGGTGACCTTGGAACTCTTTCAGAATGCAAGGACGGTCTGCGCCTCAGTCTCAAAGGCCGCTGCAAAAACATGATTCTTGGCCCCAACGGCGAAAACATTTATCCCGAAGATCTTGAATTCGTTCTTAATCAGCACCCCATGGTTAATGAATCTCTTGTAGTGGAAAACAACAATGGTCTTGTGGCATTGGTTCAGGTTAACGAAGAACAGTTTGAACTTGAAGCAAAAAAACGTGCTCAGCTCAAATTTCCTGACATCAAGGAATATGCAGAAGAATTCATGCGCGCACTTGCAGACCAGAAAAATCTGATTCTCAAAGAAATTCAGAACTTTGTTAACGAACAGATCAACAGAAATTCCCGGATTTCAGAAGTTCAGGTAATCAAAGAGTTTGAAAAAACTGCAAGCCAGAAAATCAAACGCTATCTTTACACTGCCTGACAGATTCAGTTGCCGGCTGTATTGTCTTGCCCTTCTTGCGGTGATAAACTTAGCGGATGAAAACTTACATTAATCCGATTATTTCCAAGCGGGCAGACCCTTGGGTTTACCGACACACAGACGGCGCATATTATTTTTCTGCAACTTATCCGGCTTTTGACAGAATTGTTCTCCGTCGCGCCGATTCAATACAGGCTTTGGGCGATGCGCCGGAAGTAACAGTGCTTTCTCCGGATTCACTTGCCCAATGGGGACTTTTTCCGCAAGTTTGGGCGCCGGAACTGCATTTTCTTCAGAACAAATGGTACCTTTTCTTTACAGCCAGTCCGCAGAAGACAAATGTGTGGACAATCCGTCAGTGGGTTGCCTGCTGTTCTGACACGGATCCTCTTTCCGGCAGATGGGAACTTTGCGGACAGGTTTCTCCCGATCAGAACGATGCTTTTTCTGTAGACGGCACTGTTTTTGAATGCGGCGGAAACTGGTACTATGTGTGGAACCAGCATCAGCAGGTGTCTTACGAACCTAAGACAAAAGCAAGCATTTACATTGCCAAAGCTGATCCTTCAACTGATTTTGTAAAACTTCTGACAAAGCGTGTTCTCATTGCGGAACCCGGTTTTCTCCGGCCGGAAACTCCTCCCGCTGACGGAAAAATTCTTGAATGGGAACACAAAAAATACTGGGTCAACGAAGGTCCTGCAATTCTGAAGCGCAACGGCCGCGTATTCATAGCATATTCTGCAAGCGACTGTGACGAATCTTACTGTCTCGGACTTCTCGCCGCTGACGAAAATGCAGATTTACTGAACCCGGCTTCCTGGACAAAGTCTCCGGTGCCTGTTTTTGCCACATCAGAGACAAACGGCATTTACGGGCCGGGCCACTGCTCTTTTACAAAAGACGGTGGTGAAGATGTAATCTGTTACCATGCAAGGAATTACAAAGGTCTTTTCCGGGATGACGAACACAAAGAGCCGGTTGACGAAGGACTGGCTGATCCTCACCGGGATTTCCGTTCCAAAACTTTCACATGGAAAGCGGACGGAACCCCGGATTTTGGAGAGCCCGTATAATATTTTTTAAAGGCTGACAGTTACGGGGGCGCATCCGGAAGCCGTAAGTGTGAGTGTTGCCTCTCCATTGTTTTCGCTGCTGCATGCAACGAAGACAATCTGGCGGCCGCAATACAGACGGCGGTAGTTTTCGGAATATGCAGTATTGTCTGCAAGATCCCCGTTTTCAATGCCCAAAAGTTTTGCGCCGCTGACTGCAGCTGTTACCGGCCGGTCATCGGTGCACACAGGGTTTCCTGCAGAGTCAACGCAGACAACTTCCACCTGAACAATTTTTTCCGCAGCGATTACAGTACTTAGAGCCTGATTTTTTGCGGAATCTGCGTCGCTTTCGTAAACTTCTGCTTTCAGAGCGCAACCGCAACCTGTGGTTACCAGTGTATCGCAAAGGTTTCCGTTTCCGGCTTTTGCAGACAAAGTTCCCGCTTCAAAGGGAATGAAAGCCGTTACAAAGCCTGTTTCTTCACTGCGGGCAAAAATTCCGGCTGATTTTCCGTTTACAGAAAGTTCCACTTCTTTCTGATTTGTGAACACGCGGACTTCCACTTTTTCGCCTGGATTGTAATTCCACAAAGGAGAAAATTCCCCGTTCCATCTGGGCTGGTTTTCCTGAACATGCTTTGTTTTGTCACCTGAATCCAGTGCTGTAAAAATCCGTACCATAGGCTGATCATTCCACAGAGATTTTCGGAACCAGAATTCCGCTTTGTCAAATCCTGCAAGAGTCATCAGTCCGGCTGCAGAACCATGAATCGGCCAGCCGTAAGCTTCGCCCAAATAGTCAATTCCTGTCCACAAAAATTGTGAGCTGATAAAATCATTGTCACGAACTGCCTTCCACTGGCTGTAATTGTGTCCGTTTTCGCTTCCCATAATCGGCAGAGAAGGAAAACGCTTGTGATCCTCATGGTACAAATGTTCCTTGTAATTGTATCCGATCACGTCCACAGCATCAAAAAGTCCTGTCCGGGAAGTAAGTTCCGGGAATGCAGAAGCCAGTGTGACAGGGCGGCTTTCGTCATGCTTTTTGACCTGCGCAGTGATTTTCTTTGCAAGCACAGTAAGCCGTTCCGTATTGGGCCGGTTGGGATTATAAAGCTTTTCAGCAGCGGGCTTGTTTTTGTCATTGTTGCCCGTCATTGACTCGAACAGCGGGTGACAATATGGATCGTTTGGATAGTCAATTTCGTTTCCGATGCTCCAGAGAATGATGCTGGGATGATTTCTGTCACGGCGGACAAAAGCTGCAATGTCTTTGTCATACCACTGATGAAAATCCTCGAAATATCCCTGATGAACCGGCGGATAAACATTGTGTCCTGTTGACCATTTGTTTTTTACGCCTTCCCATTCGTCAAAAGCTTCGTCAATTACAAAGAATCCCATGGAATCACACAGATCATAAAGTTCCGGTTCGTGGGGATTGTGGCTCATGCGGATTGCGTTGCAGCCGCATTCTTTGAGTTTTGCAAGACGGCGTTTCCAAACCGCAGCCGGAACCGCATTGCCGAAACAGCCTGCATCTTCATGAAGACAGACGCCTTTGAGTTTGCAGGATTTTCCGTTGATGAAGAACCCTTTGTCTGCATCGAATACAAAGCTGCGAATGCCCACTTTGTATTCGATGCTGTCCTGTATGCCCTCTGAGGAGAAGAGGGACGCACGCAGTGTATACAGAACCGGGTTTTCAGGAGACCAGAGCAAAGGAGATTCAAGGATGCCCTGAACTGAAACTGCAGAATCTGCAGAAGCAGAAGAATCCTGAGAAAATACGATTTTACCGTCAGGAGAAATCAGTTCGTAAGAGACACGGACTTCTCCGGACGTGATTGAATCAGAGCAAAGTGCACTGATTTCTGAAGTGATGCTGATGACAGCTTCTTTTTCTGAGACAATGGGAGTGTCAAAAGCGAGACCGTCTTTTACAAAATGCAGAGATTCCTTGAGTTCAAGGCGGGCTCCGCGTGTCATGCCGCTACCGGTGTACCAGCGGCTGTCCGCAATGTCAGGGTGGCTCACTTTAACCGCGATTTCATTGTGTCCCGGATGAAGAAGCCCGGTAACGTCAAAGCTGAAGGGCGTGTAACCGTTGGCCCAGTTTCCAAGATAATAACTGTTGCACCAGACTTGTGCATGTTTGTACACGCCGTCAAAGCAAAGGAAGCCGCTTTTTGAAGCCTGCTCTTCTGTCAGGTCAATGTGACAGCGGTACCAGGCAATTCCTCCGGCAAGATAACCAGTGCCGCTTGAACAGGATTTGTCAAAGGGCATGGACACAGCCCAGTCGTGGGGAACTGTAACAGTCTGCCAGGCAGAGTCGTCGTAGCCACGGTTACAGGCTGCGTCATAAACACCGACTCCTGTAATGGAACCTTCAACAGGCACGGACAAAGTGCTTCCGTTTTCGGGTTTGCCGAGAGAACAGGAGCCGTCAATATATTTGAACTTCCAGGATTTCAATTCAATGGAATTATTTTTCATGATCAACCTTCCGAATAATCAGTTTTGAACTTTTGGTTTTCAGTGTTTTTAAGGTATCGGGGGAAATCAGTTTCCTCCAAAATCACTTTTTTTATCAGTTTTCTTCTATTGTATACGTTATACACGTCTTTTTTTTGTCTTTCGGACGCACTGGCGGCAGAGATGACAGATGTTTCGACTTCATTCACTGCGTTCATTCCGCTCAACATGACATGGGCGGGCATTCACTGCGTTCATTCCGGTCTGCGTGACAAGGGCTTGCAAAACTTCGTCAGTCCCTCTTCATGGCATGGGTGGACATTCACTTCGTTAATCCCGGTCTGCATGACAAGGGTTCCGCATTCACTGCGTTCGTTCAGAGCGCATGACAGTTTTTTCAACAGGATGACATTTTAAGCGCACAAACAATGCCGTCCTAAGCGCACAAACAATGCCATCCTGAGCGCCCACACGTTGTCATCCTGAGCGCCCACACGTTGTCATCCTGAGCGAAGTCGAAGGATCTATCCTTTTCATAGATTTCTCTTCGCTTCGCTCAATCAGAATACCAGTTTATCTGTAAACAGCATCAATCTGGCGCTGGATTTCTGCAATTACGTTTTCAATACCGGCTGCTTTGAGAGCTGCGCGGAATTCTTTTACGATTGCTTCAGCATTGTCAAACTTTCCGTAACAGATACGGGGCATGTAGTTTGCAAATACGTCGTTCATGTTGTCGATTTCTGAACGGATTGAATCGATTTCAAGAACCAGCTGTCCGTAAGGATAATCAATCTTTGCAGCATCATAAGCTTTTACGATTTCGTCGTACTGAGCCCATGCGCGCTGTGAGTCGCGGATTTCAAGATCGTCGTTGCGTCCCCACCAGTAGTTTGTTGTGATTGCATCCAGATCGTTGTCGTAGGAAGCGGGTTTCTGACGTGTTCCGTTGGGAAGAACTTCGTACTGAACACCTTCGATACCGTAGTTGAACAGGTTGTAGCATTCAGGATCGTTGCGGAGAAGGTCATAAACCATGAGAGCGCGTTCAGGATTTTTTGATGCGGCAGACAGAGCCATTGCTCCGTGAGAAATTGAAAGGCCTGTTACGTTGCCGATTTCTTCACCGAACCAGAAGAATCCTACGTCTGAACCGGGCTGATCTTCTTCCATGCGGGGACGTACTGTTCCGTACCATGTTTCTGTGTGGTGCTGGTCACAAGCTGTCTGACCGAGATAGAATTCGTCGCGGTTGGAGCTTGAGTTGTTGAGAACGTCTGTCTTCCAGATTCCTGCTGAATCCCAGTCTTTCATCAGTTTTGCGAATTCAACAAGTTCGTTTCCTGTGTAGTAAGGTGAGTAGATTTTGTACAGATCTTTGCGAGAACCGCCGAACAGGTCAACACCTACACCATCCAGCTGAACATAAGGTGTGTGTGATGCAATGTATCCGAATGACATCTGGTTCTGCAGTGATTTTGCAGCATCGCTGTCCCACGGAATAACACCGGGTTTGTTTGCTTTTACCCATTTGAGGTATGCTGTGAGCTGATCCCAGCTGTGTACGCCGTCTGCAAGGCCTGCTTCTTTTGCCCAGTCACCGCGGTACATGAATCCGTGGTTTGTCCACTGTGCGTAGTTGTCTTCGGGCATGAAGTAGATGTCGCCGTCATATTTACACATATCCCAGTGTTCCTGAGAAACTGATTCCCATGTTTTGGGAGCGTATTTTTTCAGCATGTCTTCGCTGAGTGCCATGAAAGCACCGTTCTTGCTGTTCGGCCATGCATCCAGCCAGTCTGTTGCTGTTCCGACCAGGTCTACAGTTCCGTCCATCTGAGCAAGTGTCAGATTGTATTTGGTCATGTAGTCTGTCCATTCAATGTAGTAAATTTCCAGTTCGGCATTTACTTTTTCTGTAAGGATGGCGTTGAGCTTTTCAAGCATTTTTTCTGTTGCGCCATTTGTGGGTTTGTCACCTGTTGTCATGTATTTGATGACAACATGCTGTGACAGATCGTCACCTTTTTTTGCAGTGTCTTTACGACCGCCTGCAAACATTACGCCTGCCATGCAGAGCAGAGCGCACAACACTGTAAGTGTTTTTTTCATAAGATTCCTCCTGATTTTAATTATCTCTATAAATTGCACTTGTAGAGATTCCATTTATCACAAAAGCCCTTACGGGACTTTTTTCAAAACTTGAGTTCAAAGGCGCGGCAAAACTTAGTTTGTTGCCGCCCTCATACACAATTTTTGCTTCCTGCAAAAATTGTGTTTTCGTTTTGCCGCACGATTGTTCCACAGGCAAACACTGGTAACAAAGGCGCGCGGCAAAACTTAGTTTGGCGGTGCCGTCCTTACACAATTTTTGCCTCCTGCAAAAATTGTGTTTTCGTTTTGCCGCACAATTGTTCTACAGGCAAACACTGGTAACAACGATGCGGCAAAACTCCGTTTGGCGGTGCCATCCATGGCACCACATTGGTACTAACCTTTAACAGCACCAACTGTGATGCCGCTGATGAAGTATTTCTGCACGAAGGGGTACAGAAGAATGATCGGGCCGGTAGATACTACAGCGGTTGCCATTTTGAGAGTTTCCTGGGGAAAATCCTCGAAAGTAACGTATGAACTTGCGATGGAGTTTTTCAGGAAAGCAACCCGGTTAACCGCTTCGTACAAGTTGTACTGCAGCGGTTTGTATGTGACACGGCTGCTCAGGAACAATGAAGACTGATACCATTCGTTCCAGTAGCCCAGTGCCAGAAAAAGTCCGATAGTTGCCAATGCAGGTTTAAGCATGGGCAGAATCAGTTCCGCAAAAATCCTGAAGTCCCCTGCCCCGTCAATTTTTCCTGACTCGGTAATTTCATGGGGAACGGATTTTACAAAGTTCTTCATCAGAATAATCAGCCAGGGAGACATCATCAGCGGAAGCAGAACCGCAAGATAACTGTCCTTAAGATGATAGGTCTGTGTCATCAGCAGGTAGTAAGGAGCAAGACCTGCAGAAAACAGACTGGTAAAGTAGATGAAGAAGGAAATTGCATTGCGGAAAGGAAAATCCCGTCTCTGCAGCGCATAACCTGTCATTGCAATGATGAAAAGCCCGGCAGTAGTTCCGATTACAGTCAGAAGAATCGTTACCACATAAGAGCCGCCGATGGTTGAACCGTGTGCAAAAATCGTTCTGTATGCCTCAAGAGTTGCGCCTTTTGGAAACAGAGTAAAACCTGTCTGGCGGACAACCGCTTCAGTACTGAAAGATGTTCCGATAATCAGCAGAAAGGGAACAACACAAAGAACCGCATAAATAGAAACCAGAATATATGCAAGACGGCGGATGAACAGATCTGATGCCGAAGCACGCACTTTTTTCGGTGTAGTCGTTGTTTTCATGACAAATCTCCGTATCAGAACAAGGAATAGTCAGGCTCGATGTGCTTGACCACAAAGTTGCAGACCATTACCAGCACGAATCCCACAACAGACTGATAAAGACCTACGGCACTAGCTGTGCTGAAGTTGAAGTCGTTCATGGTTGCGCGGTAAACGTATGTTTCGATGATGTCGGTAACCGGATAAAGGAGAGAGTTCTTTCCTACAATGTTGTAGAAAAGTCCGAAGTTACCTTTGACAATGCCGCCCATTGCGAACAGAAGCAGAATTACGACTGTAGGCTTGAGGCTGGGCAGAATGATGTACCGGATGCGCTGGAATCCGTTTGCACCGTCAATTTCTGCAGCTTCACAGATTGATGAATCAATTCCCATGATTGCAGCAAAATAAACGATTGAGTTGTAACCGGTTTTCTGCCACAGGTTGATAAGCACGATAAGCCAGGGCCAGCACTTTGTTTCCGAATATGGAGCCCATTTTTCGAGTCCCATTTTAGTAAGCAGACTGTTCAGGAATCCGTAGTCATAGTTGAAAATGTTGTAAACAAGAAGTCCGACCAGAACTGCAGAAATGAAATAAGGCAGGAACATGACTGTCTGCGAAATTTTCTTGAACCAGTGGTTCCGGATTTCGTTGATCAGAATGGCCATGAAAATTGCCACGAAGTTTTCCGTAAGAATGAATGCAAAATTGTACAGAACGGTGTTGCGTGTAAGCATCCACAGTTTGCCGGAAGTGAACAGGAACTTGAAGTTGTCCCAGCCCACGAATTTGCTTCCGAAAATTCCTTTGCTGTAATTGTATTTTACAAAAGCCACATAAATTCCCGGCATTGGTGCATAACTGAATGCAATGAAAAACACGATTGCCGGAAGACACATCAGGAGCAGCGTGCGGTAGCGAACCAGATTCTGGAAAAATCCGTTTCTGCGCAGCGGTTTGTTGAGACTGACTGATGTTTCATTTGTTTGAAATTTTGAAACCGTTTTCATATTGCTGATTATAAGTCCGCAAATTCAGAATTGTCAAACGAATTTTCATAAAATTTTACAAAATCTTTTAACTTTTTGCTATATCAAGACTTACAAAATTGCAAAACTTTATCTTAGTTGACAAATCCAATCAACCTGTTTGGAACGGACTGTTGCATAACCTGAAAAAAGCCACATAATCTCTAAAATTCGTGAAAACGATTTCATTTTAATATTTTTCGTGTCATGAGGAATTCTTCATTTTTTCCTTCAGTCAATAGAAACCTTCGGAAAACAAGGAAAAATCAAGAAAAAACATTTGTCTTGACCGTGAAAGCCTTGTCTGATAAAGTCTTATGAAAGCGGTTTCTTCCGCAATCCGTTTTTGCAGCCTGAAATTCATGTTTCAACACTTGTTTCAGGCCAGCATAAAGTCAGGCAAAACCATGGCAGCAAATTACGACATCACCATATACGACATAGCACAGGAAGCAGGCGTTTCCGTGGCCACAGTTTCAAGAGTGCTTACAGGCAAAGCAAAAGTTTCTGAAGAAAAGAAACAGCGCATAGAAGAAGTCATCAGAAAATACGACTTTCAGCCAAACTCAATGGCACGCAACCTGAGCAGCACCCGCACGTCCACCATCGGTTTTCTTACGGCAGACATCAGAAACCCCTATTATTCGCGGGTTGCCGTTGAATGCGAGCAGGTTGCTACGGAACGGGGCTATTCGCTGCTCATCTGCAATTCATTCAGCCGGCTTGATATGGAACAGGAACTGCTGAACCGTCTTGAACAGCAGCGGGTAAATTCAGTCATACTCATCGGCGGCAGTGTGGATTCAATCATGGTGAACGAAGATTTTGCCGACCGGGTGAACAGGCTTTGCGACAGGATGCCCGTTGTGGTGGTCGGACAGATGGAAGGAACAGACTGTCTTTCGGTCCGGATTGATCAGGCAAAGGCTATGTCACAGGTAATGGATTACCTTCTGGAACTGGGGCACCGGCACATAGTTCTTGCAGGCGGACGAAGCGATGTTCGCGGAACTGCGGAAAAACGGCTCCGGTTCAAGCAGATGCTGCACAGAGCGGGCATTCCGTTCAAAGACGAATACATTGTGGAAGAATCCCGTTACGA
>JAKSTU010000069.1 GCA_024402435.1 Treponemataceae bacterium | reverse complement strand
CAAAAAACACTCAGAAAAAAAACACTAATGTTAAAGTGAATTCCTTCCGATAAAGTAGCGGGAGTTTCCCGACTTTTGAATTTCATGCAGGTGACGGCTTAATCGGTGCGAAAACTCAAGACTATAAAACCGTTTTTCATCACATTACCAGTGGTAATGCTGTGCTTTTTGTCCGGCTGTGACAATCAGCTTCTCAAGATGACAGACGAATACAACAGTTACTTCAAACCGATCAACGTCATACGCACGGAATACGAACTGGAGCCTGACGAAGAAGGGTTCAACGAGAAATTCATGCTTCAGCACTATTACCTGCTCAGCATGGACTCAACTTTTTCAGTCAGCGCACCGGAACACTGCCAGCTTTACAGATGGCGGTTTTTCGGCCGGACAAAAGACAAAACCGTAGTCATCGGTGCAGAACCAATCACCACCGATTATTACGAAATCGTCATGCCCAGAAACGTAGACACAAAAAGCCGAGAACTTTCCTTTTATACCGCAAGCCTCGGTGTAAAAGAAGGAACTTATTTGCTGGAACTTACAGTTGCCGACCTTGAAGGCAATTTTTATTCCGACAAATGCGAAATCATCATTTATAAACGGGACAGTCATGCGACTTCTGCAACAGTTCCGCCTACAGATGAAGATTTGGAATCGATTGTTCTGCCCCCTCCCCAACCGGATCCGGGTGAATGATAAAGAAGGAGAATGGTCATGAGAAAAACATTACTGTTTATCTTGCTGGTGCTGACCACAGTTCTGATCAGCTGTCCGAACATGGGCAACATGGGCACCGTAATCGGTGTGCCTGAATCAAAAAAGCCTATGGTTGCGAAAGTCGGATTTGCATCAGCGCAGCTTGCACAGGAGTACACAATCAGAAACGGTGATGCATCCCGTACATTGCTGCCCTCCATGTTCAAAGACAATGAACTGGCTCTGTTCATTGCCGGAAAAGGTAACAGCGGAAAAACTCTCAACTGTACAAAAATCAAAAACTATGTAACTAACCCAAGCGGCAGCAACACAAGCGGTTCTTTTACAGTTGAACTGGAACCTGACGTATGGGAACTGGACCTTTATGCCACACCACTTTCAGGCGAACATGCAGTAACCGCTGCAGAAGAAAGCAACATAAGTGCAGTTGGAGCAAAAGCTGTTCTTGTAGGTCACGGAAAACTTGATTTTACAAAAACTGCAGGAAGCGTTTCTTTCATTCTTGCAACTACAGGGCTTCAGACCAACGGTTACATTGATTTTTTTGTAGCTCTCGACGGCTGGACAATTCCTGACGCAATTGTAGGAATCGATGCTGCTGTTTACGACCTTGAAACAAACCAGATTGTTGAAAAATACACAACTGCAGGGAATCCTGACATTAAGCAGACCAACTTGGCACTGAAAACAGAAACCCATGAGATGAAAGAACTGGATCCTTCAAAGTCAAGTGACACAACCGCGGTCCCCGCTGTAAAATTCGGTGATCGTTCAAAAGGTGTTCTTCCGGGAACTTACAGTTTTGTGGTTACTTTTGCATTTACCAACGGATCTTACTCCGCAAGTGATGACATCATCGTTCTTCCGGGACAGACTACAAACCAGACATTCTGGATTCCGTCACTGATCGGTAAAGCACCGGATGCGCCTGTACACTTTACTGCAACTTACCGTGATGTTGATACGGAAATCCGCCGCAACCACTATATTCTGCAGTTTGACTGGACAGACAGCACACATGTTGAACAGTATTACGAAATCCAGCTGGCAGACATAAGCGGACTTGGTGTGTCAAACGACACCTTTGACTGGGCAATCTATGACGCACTTGCAGTTGACGAAACAGTTACAGTAGACGGCACAAGTCATACAGTAGCAGCAGTTTCTGCAACCACTGACAGTACATTCAAGAATCAGGACAACCACATTATTCCCAAAACCATTGCAGATGACTGGAAGTACAGAATCCAGACCTTCGGCAAAGACTTCTATTCTTCAGAAAACACAGTCCGTGTTGACGGTTCACTGGCACGCAACAACAAATATGCATCTGTCTATGTTGAACTGGGACACCAGTATGCAGCCCGCATACGCGCAGTAAACGATCTTGCAAATTCCGCCTGGGTAAAAGCCCAGCTTACATCAGAATCCGGTGTTACAAGAGCAGGAAGTACTGACTTTACCGGAGATACGATCAACATCTTCAGGATTACGTACAACCTGCAGGGCGGATATTACGAAACAACTGCAAACGGTGTTACAACAAAGCATACGCAGGCGGAAGTCTTCTACCACGAGATTGACGATGCAGCAAACCCGACCGGTATTGCTTATTGGGATGCCCGTTATGATGCAGGAACACCTGCAAAACCGAGAGTTCTTTGGAACGAATCCATGACTTTTGACAAGTGGGAGGCAGAGTCCCCATTGTCAGGACATTATGTCCCCGCAGGTAATGATTACAGTGCGGATACGTACAAAGGCTACAACAATTCCGCATGGTATCCTGCAGGAGCAAATGCAATAGATCTTACGACAAAGCACGGAATCACTGAATACACCAACAACATTGAATTCTATGCCATCTACAAGATTATGCCGGCCACAGGACATGTAGAAATCTATGACTGGACTCAGTACAACGCAAGAAAAGACTGGCTCACTTTCACAATTTCTGACAGCACAGACGGAACTTGGACAGGTTCTTACTCAAAGAGCGCAACAGTTTCAAAAGAAGATGCTGAACTCTCTGACCAGAGCCACAGCCAGATTACATTCACATTCACTGTTCCGGATACGACGGGTACAGTATTTGCCGAGCCGGACTTTGAGTACGACAGCGTAAGACTTACCATCAACGACAAAGTGGTAAAAGTTTACAAAGACGTAAAAGCAGGCAGCGCAAACGCAGTTACCTTTGAATGGAACATTGAATACGAAGATACCAACAAATCTTACAGAATCAACATTCTGGCAGAAAAAGACGGTGACTTCTTCGGAAATGACTACTACATAAAGATTGAAGACTGATTTTGTTCGCGACTAATGCGAAAATATCAACAGGAGGATATATGAAATCAACTAAGACGAAGATTTATGGATTTGTCGCTCTTTTGCTGACGGCTGTCATGGTTTTGACAAGTTGTCAGGGACTGGGATTGACAAAAAAAGATGGAGGACAAACAGACAATGGTAATTCCACAAAAGTGGAATTCAAAATGTTTGCTTTTGTTGACCCGATAAGAGCAAATGAACTTGGAACACAGATCATAATTGACGATGAATCCCGTACGCTGCTTCCTACAACTATGCTCGGCGCAACAGCGGTTGATCTGTATGTAAAAGGAAAATCTCATCACGGAAAGACACTGGCCATTACAAAAGTCTCTCACACAGCAGGTGCTTTTACTGTAAAGATTGAACCGGACCAGTGGGACATGGAATTGTTTGCAGTAAAAAAAGGTACTACAATCAGCCCTGTAAATGATACAAATGTTCTGGCAAAAGCACTTCTTTATGCCCACGACACATTCGATTTTACAAATGCTGCAGGAGAAACACCGGCTTTTACTCTTACCCCGGATATTCCCGATTCACCGGACGGATTTGTCAACCTGAACGTTGTTCTTAAAGCCTGGCCTGAATACGAGAATCTGACCACAATGTCAGTAGGTATTTATGATGTTCTCCAGAAGGAGACAGAAGTAAAGCATACCGATGCCAGTACAAGTGTTGAAATATCCGGAGACATTTCAGGAACAACCGGAGGACAGGATTTTACGTTTGCTTACGGCGGAAATGCTGCAGCAAAGGGATTCAAACCCGGTACATACCAGATCATTGCAAAAATCAGTACGAAAGTAAGTGAAAATGGAAATCCTCTGGTTCTTGAAGCTTCTGAAACAATCCATATTTTTCCCGGTCAGGAAACAGACGCTGCATTTGAAATTCCGAATCTGATTCAGAGTGCTCCTCCTGCACCGGAAGACTTTGTGGCCTCATACAAAAATCTGGACCTTGCCTCTAAGAAAGGCTGGTACACTCTTGTTTTTGACTGGAAAGACAAATCAAAGAACGAAGAATACTTTGAAATTGAAATGGCGGAAGTTGAAGGTGTTGAAGTAGATGATGTTCAGGTTAATGCCACCACATTTACCTGGGACATTTACAAAGACTATGCCTCCGGTACTACAGTCGGCGGATCTACAGCTTCTGCTGCTTCTGACAAAACTACTGAAATGATTCAGCTTGCAGACGGAACAAGCGTTTCAAAAGCACAGACTAAGGATTACAACGCCACTTGGAACGGAAAAGTCTTCTTCTATGACAACAAAGTAAAAGACAGTACGAACACCCGCTATGTTGCCGGTGCCTTGAACGCAAACAGCAAGCATCTTGAACTGTATGCAAAACTCGGAAAGATTTATGCTGTCCGCATCCGTGCCGTAAACAAATACGGAAAATCTGCTTGGGTCAACGTTGTTGTAGGTGCTGACAAAGGTACGGAAACTGGAAAATTCACTTCATACATCAACAAGTATCGTCTTACATACTATCTGCAGGGCGGACAGTACACATCAGGCGCAAAGACCGTAAAAGAAGACAAGGTTGTATACGGTGAATACTCTGTGGCAGGCGAAGCATTGTGGACAGAAGCCACTCTCAAGAAGTACGAGAAACGTAATGATCTGAATTACGAGTACACCTTCGACAAATGGAACACAGATGTCTCCAACTCAGTAGCTGCTGCAACCCCGTACAAGAGTTATAAAAACAACTGGTATTTTGCCGGTTACACATGGGTTGATCCGTCTGCAGACACAGGAAACAGCAGTTCCGGAATCGATCAGGGAGTAACAGACAAACTTGACGGAACTGAAGTTGCTATAAAAGCGCTTGATAATGCCGATACAGAGATTTCACCTGCAGCGGCATTTACAAACTTTGCATATACAGCAGACATTTCAAAGGTAAAGACTCTTGAGTTCACTGTTACAACTGCTCATCCTTATGATGAAATCAGGCTCAAACGGGAAGGAACAGTCATCGGACACTGGACTAACCAGGGTGCTGTGCAACTTTCACCTTCTATCAACTGGGTTGTCACAGAATACGAAAAGAAAGTTTATCCGATTGTTCTGGAAGTTCTCAGCGACTCCGGAAACATTTTCAGCTGGACTTACTACATCTATCTGGAAGATTCAACAACAGACTGAAATTAAGGAATCACTGTCTGACAAAGTTCAGACAGTGGAACCGGATGGCTGCCTTGTGGTTAAACTGGTCCCTGAAACCCAAAACCAAAGGCAGCCTTTTTTTTACTCAAAGTGACAGAGTTATTCGCACAGGGTAACAAAACTTCGCACAGGGTGCCACCCCATGTCATGTTGAGCGGAGTGAGCAGAGCGAACGCCCCTCTTTGTCATGTTGAGCAAAGTGTACAAAGTGAACGCCCCTCTTTGTCATGTTGAGCGGAGTGAACGAAGTGAATGAAGTCGAAACATCTTCCCAAACTTTTTTAACGCTTTGTGGAGATCCTTCGACTTCGCTCAGGATGACATAATTGATTCGCGCAGGATGACATTGCGCTATGTGTGTGCATCATGACGCGGTGTGCCGCTCAGGATGACTCACTCTCTTTGTCATGTGCAGGGTCCACCCTTCGAGAGCCTCAGGGAGCCAGCTTTGTCAGAATTTACCCAGTTTTATGCGGTAGCCTGCCCCGCCGCTGAAATTGAATCCAAGAATAGTATCATAAGAGCCGCCTACATAGGCCACAATCCGTCGGAATCCCAGACCTACAAGAAAATCCGCGGAAAAAGCAGGAAAAGCCCTTCCGTTTCCGAAGTCAGAACTGTAAAGCATGTGCAGAGAAAACCCGGCCTGAATTTCCCCGAACATCTCAAAAGCCGGACCAAAAGGCATAACCGTAACACCGAAAGGAACAGAAAGTTTTAGGGACATAAGCCAGGGAGCCTTTCCCATTGATGAATCCTGTTTTGAGTATTGGAACGCAAAGGAATCCAGCGGCGGAGCACCCAGCAGAGTAATCATTCCGCCTGTGTAAAAAGGCTTGAACCAAATTGCATTGGTGTAGCCGCCGGTGAATGAACCTGCAAAAACATAGGGATTTGACATGGCCATTGCGTTGAGCCGCAGTTCAATGCTGTGTGCGTTCCGGCTGAAATAAGCAGAAACATTGCTTGAATTGCTTCCAGCGTCAGAAGCGTTGTCAAGATTCCTGGAGTCGGTAATTGCGTCTTCCATGTTGATAACGTAAATGCTTCCGTCTTTGTGGCCAACAACAAGCCGGTGTTCGTTCAGGTCAAAATCGTAGGACATGATTTCTATCTGACTGTAAGCCGGAACATAAGAAGTCTGAATTGCAGTTGACATGTCATAAAAGTAAAAGGAATTGTCTTTGCACTGGGCAATGAGTGCTTTTCCGCCGCTTGAAACTGAAAACTTGGAAATATTGTCCGGCAGTTCATATACTTTTTCGGTTTTTCCTTCAAGGCTGTAAAGATAAATGCGGTTGTCGGCGGGAGCCACAAGCACCTGCGAACTGTCCCTGGAAAAGCAGATATGATCGGCCGCACGTTTTTTAATGTTGAATGTGTTTTCGACAGCACCGTTTGCAAGGCTCCAGATGATTACGTTGTTGTCGCGGTCAAGGCCGGCAAGATGCTTGTTGTCATCACTGAAAGCCATTGCCACCACAGGGCTTGTATTGCCACGGAGCGGCATGACGGAAACCTGCTGAGTGAAGATAAGCTGTGTAAAAAGATTTACTGTCCCGCTTTCCTGAGCAGTGGCATAACTTGATCCGTTCCGTGAAATTGCAACACTGATTACCGGGTCTTCCGGATCAAACTGACGGAGAGGCGGATATTCTACAGCCGGGATTTTCTGAAGACACACTGCATTTGACTGGGAAACCACCACAACCGATTCACTGCCGTTGAACTGCTGAGCCGCGTAGGCAAAAAGTTCCACACGCCCGGTGCCGTTGGAAAGGCGTCCCAATTCGGTACCGAATTCGTTGGTGGCAACAATGTTCTGACTGTCTGTATATACGAAGTATGTTGCATCGGAACTCCATGCCACATGGCGTACCATGCCCGAAATGCGCAGAACCGGTACAGGTTTGAAGCCGGAAGCAATCTGAGTGCGCAAAAGCAGTTCATCGTCTGCAAAAGCACCGGCGGCAAAAAGGAGAAAGAATGCGCAAAATAAGAATGATCTGCAAAAAAGCTTTTTCTTCATAAACACGTCCGGTCAAGGTGCGCTTTGCTCCGCGACCCTGCCCCACCCGTTTCCAGAGTTTGCAGCAAACCCTGAATCAGATAAAAGACGGCCTTTGCAATTGCATAAAACCGCTTTCATCTGATTATAACACTTTTTTCAGAGAAATGTCATTCTGTAAGAATGTCAGAAACGAGCACCGGAGTTTGCAGGCGCATCAGCCTTAAGTTCAAGCAGTCCTTTCATGTCGATTGAACCGTCTGCATTGCGTCCGGGAGTAATCTTCTTTGTATCGGCAGACACAAAAACTGATTTGTTCATTCTGTCACCGGCCGTATTTTCTGCAACGGAACCTTTCCAGAAGTAGGAATCTGCGTCCAAAGAAGGCACTTCACTTACCTGGTCACTGTCTGCTCCGTCAACGGAAATTATTCCTTTTGTAACAAAGTGTCTCTCGCCGCTGCCTTTTCCGTACAAAGCAATGTTCCTGAGGCCGTTGCCGAAAGAAGTACAGTTTTCAAGAACAACATCCGGGTTTGAATTGCTTGTAATTCCGGTTGTACCGTTGTCAAAAGAAATGCAGTTTCTGATCACATGGGCAATACCGATGCCGTCACCGCCCAGTTTGAATCCGTTTCCGTCACCGTTTCCGCTTCCGTCAGGAAGAGAACCGTTTCTGAAGGCAATGCAGTCTTCAACCAGCACCACGCCGATTTTTCCGGACTCTGCCTTGCTGAACATGTCCCAGCCGTCATCAATGTTGCTGTATGCCATGCAGCCGCGGAACACGTTGTTGTTTCCGCAGGTAAGTTTTGCGGCAAAACCGTCCGCATTGTTTTCAGCAGGGTCACAGTTGGCATAGGACGTACAGTTCAGAATAAGGTTGTCATGAGGCCATTTTTCAAAAGTTTCGTTGCTTGTGCCGCTGATCTGAATTCCTGTGTCCCCACAATGATGGGCCACAACTTGTTCAAGAATATTGTAGTCACCTGCAACCTGCACGCCTTTTACGTTTCCGTCAGTGTTGCAGATTTCAATGTTCTTTACGTTCCAGTAGTCGCCCCAAAGCTGGAATCCGCCGCCCGCATTGGCAAAGTTAAGGACCGCCAGCTCTCCGTCAGCAGATTTCAGGGTTTTGCGGTCAGAAGCTGTTCCGCTGTTGCCGCGCTCAATTACAAGAGCTTTTGACATACGGTAAGTTCCGCCTTCAAGCACAACAGTCTGTCCGGGTTTTGCATACATGAGCGCATAGCCCAATTCCAGAGGAGACTCTTTTGTACCTTTTCCGAAAGGAGAACCGGCGGGAGAAACGTAAAGCTCGGGCAAATCATACCAGTTGCAGGCAATGCTCAAAGTAAGAGTAATGTCTCTGACTCCCTGAACGTACTGCTTTGTGTTGCTGTTATACCATGCCATGGCCTGATTTTCACCCGGCACATAGTTTTCATCAGGTTTGAAAATCACGGAATAATCGTTGATGCCCTTCCGCAATGTAAGAGTGCGTTCAAAATCAATTCCTGCATGAACAGGCTGGTCTTCAGTTACGAACTTTCTTGTGCGGGTGTCTTTGATCGAAATTTTTCCGTCACAGTTGGCATTGAACACAAAAGGATAAGACGTGTTGTACCAGGCAGAAGGAGAATCAATGTTCTGCTGCATGGGCACAAGTTCCGCAGGTTCTTCTTCTGCCGGAGGATCAGTGCGCGGATCCGTAACAGTAAAAGACACGTCGCTTACAGTTGCATTGCAGCCGCGGGCAACGGCAAATCCTACATAAATATGGTCTTTGTCAAGCTGAAGAAGTTTGTCAACGCCATAAAGAATGTATTCAGTTACTTCATCCTCACCTATTGAAAGCTTGTTGTAGATTGCGTGATATCCTGTATTGGATTTTTTGAGGGTAATGCGGTAAACGTCGCCGGCTCTTGTAAGATCGGACTGGTCATAACTGTAAGCGTGTGCCACAGTTTTTGCACCTTCTGCAATTGCCTGGTCACCTGCAGCAAGAAGCTCAGGAGTAAAACCGGTAACAAAGCGGGCACCCAGAGTGTCTTTGCCGGTTTTCTTTGTTCCGCCGATGTTTTCTTCAAACTTTGTGGAAATTACACCGGCAGAGTTTGTGTAATGGTTTACGCTTGAAACACCGTACTCTCCGAGGCTGTCCATTGCCAGAAGCCCGAATCCTTCCTGACCGTCAGGCGGATTGTTGATGTAATCCACTGTAAAAGTTGCGGAAAGTTCAAAGTTTTCTGCAGCAGAATCAATCACTGTATAATAGAAAGAAATACCGTCGTGCAAAGCAGTGAATTTTCCGCCTTTGTCAATTATGTCGCCGGTTTTTTCGTTGTAAGTGCAGGAATTCAGTTTGAAGACCATTGCATCCGCATCAAGCATCTGCATTGTGTTCCGCTGTTCATGAGTGGACTGGCCGAACCATGTAAAAGTCCATTCACGGTCTTTGTCTTTTCTTGCAGTTTTTCCGTAATCTTCACAGAAAGTGCTTTCCGATCCGCGGTTGGCACTTACTGACACAGTGTATTTTTTGTCAGCAGTCAGTCCGCTTGCAAAAGCAGCAAGTTCCCCGTCGGCCGGAACAGTTTCAGTGTGCACCACATCTTCATCCAGTCTGCAGATTACAGTGTAGGAATCAGCTTCATGAACCGGATTCCATGTAATGGCAAAAGAAACGTTCCCCTGATTTTTTACAGTTATTTCAGGAGCTTTGAGCGGATAATCATAATGACAGAACACAGTTTCAGAAATCAGGTCAGTTTTTTCGGAATTGCGGCTTGCAATTACACGGAACTGATAATCACCGCTTCCTGAAGGATTGAAATTTGCGGTTTTCGTGTCCTTTTTTGATTTTCCCACATTTTTCGTAGCAATGACTTTTCCCGAAGAATCCATCATTTCTACAACGGCTTTGTCAGCACCGGTATTTCCGGTAACAAGCTCAAAAGTTACCACAAGAACAGTTCCGTCGCCTTCTTTGGGTTCAATGGAAGTGATAACGGGAGCGGCAACCTGGTCCCAGGGTGTAGAAGCTGCAGCAAAGGCAGCACAACAGAAAACAAGCGAAAAAAAAGCGAAGCATACCGAAATCCGGCCAAAGCGGGAAAAACGGTATGCCCCGCTTGTAAACAGGGCATTTTTCATAAACAGTCCGGTCAGTATTCGATTGACATTGCGTAAATGTTGATTCCGCTGCCTTTTGAATAAATTGCATATTCACCGGCATCAGCAATAATCAGCATTTCAACGCCGGCTTCAACTCCGTCGTCAGGAATTGCAGTGATTTCAGCAAGAACATCACCTGTTTCTGCATCGGCAAGAGCCAGAACACGTGCATCGGTTTTGCTTGAACTGTTTGAATAAACTGTAAGAATACAAGCATCTTCAACAAGGAAGTGAATTGAACGGTACTCAAGTTTTCCGCTTCCGTTGAGTTTTACGCGTGCATTGAAAACTTCTCCGTCTTCAGCAAAACGTTCTTCTGACATTTCTTCGACTGTTACACCTTTGTCTGCAGTTGCAAAAACACAGAATACTCCGTCTTCATCAAGAAGAGCGATTTCTTTGACAGCACATGGTTCAAGATCGTTTGCGCTGAAATAATAGAATTCCTGTGCATAAACTGCACCCATAAACATTGCAAAAGCCAAAAGAACGGCAGCAATTTTTTTCATTGTAGATTCCTCCATCGGTGAGTTTTACCACACCTGGATTTTATAATACCCGCAACAGGTGTAAAAAAACTGACTATTTTTTGACTTATTGCGATACATGAAAAAAAATCAGTCAAAAATCCTCATAGCAAAATGCCGTATTTTCATGAGCTTTACACACATGGCGAAAAAAAACTGCACTTCCGCCGGAGTCCAACAGAAAATCGCGGTGCAACAAGTTGCAAGCAATTTTCTGTCTGAACTCCGGCTACGTTCCGTTTTTTTTCTTTCACATATTCCCCAAAAAAACACACATAAACCACAAAACCGGGAATTTGTTTTCAATAATATTATGACTGATATTAGGGTTGAAAATAAGCGCAAAAAAAAGCACAATAAAAATCAGTATGGATTTGTTTGAAAGCGCTGTAAAAAAATCAGAAGAAGGTCCTC
>JAKSTU010000068.1 GCA_024402435.1 Treponemataceae bacterium | reverse complement strand
TTAACGAGTTTTGTTTCACAAAACTCGTGAGCGGGCTGCGCAAATTATTTTAACGAGTTTTGTTTCACAAAACTCGTGAGCGGGCTGCGCAAATTATTTTAACGGGTTTTCTTCGTAAAACTCGTGGATTATCTGCTCAAATACAAGCTGTCTGAGTTTTTTTCAGGCAGCTTTTTTTATTTTTGGCGCGTTCTTACACTTTTTTTTTCCAATTTTTTATTTTTTTTTCAATTTCTTTCATATAACAAATTCAAAGACTTTTTTGAGGAAAAATATGAAAAGAACTTTGATTGAAAAGAAATTTTTTCCCCGGTACATGACACCATTTGCCGGATTCTTTGCGGCATTTTTTATGATTGCAATGCTTTCTTCATGCAGCAACATTGCAGACATAAGCGACCAATGGAAAGAAGGATCCAGACCGATTTCAGTTGTTTCATGGAATCTGCAGACTTTTTTTGATGCTGAGGAAGAGGGTAATGAATACAGCGAATTCAGAGGCGCAAAAAGCAAATGGAACCGGAATCTTTACGAAAGCCGGCTTGAAAAACTTGCTGAAGTGATGAAAAAGATGGACGCAGACATTTTCTGTTTTATCGAGATTGAAAACGCTTCTGTAATGAAGGACATTGCAAACCTTTTTCCATCAGGATTCGGCGGAAAGAGCCACTGGCCTTACATTGCATTTGCCCGTTGGGAAGGAAGTTCCATAGGAATCGGAATAATGTCAAAAATTCCCATAGATGATCTGAAAGTTCACCAGATTGATTACAGAGCTGCCCTTCCCCAAAAGCAGTTTGCTTCATGCAAGCCCGGACAAAACATGGAATGCCCTGCCCTCCGCCCGACAGTAGAACTGACATTTCAAAACGGTCTTACAATGTTTGCCTGTCATTGGAAAAGCAAATCCGGCGGGCAGGAAAATACTGAAATCTGGCGGAACATTCAGGAAATGCTTTTGGCAGACCTTGTAAAAGATGCGGCGGACAAAGGGAAAGCAGTGCTTGTATGCGGGGACCTTAACCGGGATGCAGAAGAATTCGCCATTGACAGCCAGACAGGAACTGTTGAACTTAAAGGAGCCGGTGACACAACAGAAGTTTTTTCTCCATGGCCGTCCAGTTCTTCAAAAGGGTCATATTTTTATCAGGAAAAGTGGAGCAGCATTGACCACTTTTTTTCGGCGGGCAAAGCACAGATTGCAGAATTCACGGCAGACACATCTGGAAATTACGCTGACGAAGACGGGAAACCTGTAAAATTCACAATGTGGAACGGAAAAGGTTACTCGGATCATTTGCCGATTCGATGCAAAGTAATGTATATTGAAGATAACATCAAAGAATCCGCCGGACATTCAGAAAAAGGGCGGAAAAGCGAGGATTAAGTGGCCGAAATTACACTGACAAAGGATACTTTCAAAACAGAAGTATTGGATTACGAAGGAACTGTTCTGGTCGATTTTTGGGCACCCTGGTGCGGTCCATGCCGGGCCACTGCTCCATATCTTGCAGAACTTGCAGAAGAGCATCCGGAAATCAAAGTCGGAAAAATCAATGTTGATGAAGAAGAAGAACTTGCCGGAATGTTCAACATCATGAGCATTCCTACACTCATGGTTTTCAAGGGCGGAAAATCCGTAAAACGTGAAGTGGGAGGACGTGACAAGGAAGGTCTTCTGGAACTTCTGGGCTGATCAGCAGAAAAAACGAAAAAAGGACTGACCTTTCCGGACAGTCCTTTTTTTATGCAGATAAACTGTGCTTATTCACATGTACGAGCAAGGCGTACACCCAGGAAATTGAATCTGTCTCCGGGAGAGCCTGTGTTGCGGTAGAAAGGAGTACAGTCTGTAATCACAGAGTTCCATCCGCCGCCACGGCCAAGACGGTCAGAAGATCTTGTATGCTTTTCTGTTCCGTGAGGATTTTCCACTGTTTCAGAAGGATAGCAGCTGTACCAGTCCCAGCACCATTCCCAAACATTTCCGCACATATCATAAAAACCGAGACTGTTCGGCTTTTTGAGTCCGACCTGATGAGTTTTTCCGTGGCTGTTGCTGCTTGTCCAGGCAGTCTGTTCAATGTTTGATTCAGCAAAGAAGTGTTTTTCAGAATCAGTTTTTGAAGGCTGAGATTCTTTTTCAGCAGATTCAAGATCTGCAAATTCAGCATCACGCCCGCCACGTGCCGCAAATTCCCACTCAGCTTCAGTAGGCAGTCTGTATCCGTTGGCAGACCAGTTGCAGATTACAGTGTCCCAAAGAACATTCTGTTCATCCGGAACATCCGGCCAAAGAGAAGGATTTGTCTTGCCTGAAAGAGAATAAACCGGTTCGAGCCCCTCTTTGATGCTGCGAAGATTGCAATATTTGAACACGTCATAAACATTGACACTTTCTACAGGGCGTTTGTCCTGATCTTCTTTTTCGAAAGGATTTGAAGAAAAATAAGAAGGATTGTTTCCCATGATTGCATACCATTCAACTTGTGTAAGAGGATGGCTGTCCAGCATGAAAGAATCCACAGAAACGGTGTGCACCGGGCGTTCATCGGCAAAACCGGAATAAGAGCCCATGCGGAATGCTCCGCCGTTGACTTTGATCATCATGAATATCACCTCATTTTGAACTGAAATAAAACAAAATGTTCGTAAATTATAGCAGAATTTTCAAATCGCTACTACAGAAAAATCAATTAACCGCGACGGTCTGTTTTGTTGTCAGGAGTAATGACTGATGTAATTCCAATTCCTTTGTCGCTTGCCATGGAATCAATCATTTCCTTTGTGCATTTAATGGTTGTTCCTCTTGGAGACGGATGGGGTTCTGCGTCACCTACGAGAATAATCTGTTTTTTCGCATCATCACGCCAGTCATAAAATTCCATGGAAGCATAAAGTGCTTCATACACTGCTTCAGGAATGTCGCCGCCTTCTGACCCGATGATTCTTATTGACTTGAGATTTTTCTTGAATTCTTCGATTTCGTTTGTGAAGCCGTAGATTTTTACAGGAAGCCCGCGGTCGCGGAATGTGTCCGTATAATCCCGGTAAAAAAGCAGACCGATCCGGTAATCGTTGCAGGCGGCCAAAGATTCTGCCATGCGCGGAACAAACTTGCTGCGGATGAATTCAATGTCATCCTTCATGCTGCCAGTTGCATCAATTGCAAAAACAAGATCCAGTTTGTCCTGAGGCCCAAGATCTTCTATTGCGTCCACCAGATCCTGATCAATGGAATCAGGTCCTTCTGAATAAATTATCCTGCCGCTGTGAGCTGTTGCAAGCTGAGAAAAAGCATTTGCTGCAACAGGATTGTATGCATCAGTAAGCACGATTTCCGGTTCCGGCATTTCTTCCGGCTGAGCAGAAACTTCCGGTTCAGAAACTTTTTTTGCCATGTTGAACATGAAAGGATTGTCCAGAAATTCTCCTGAATAATCAGCATAAGGTTTTTCAAAAGCACGAATGTTGATGAAAGTTCCTGAAGAAATTTCTACAGTGCCGTTTCTTGTCCAGGGATAACCGAAAACCAGTGTCTGAGGAATGTAAATATGAAAAGCCACACCGAACTGTTTGTCACGCTGGATTGTAGAATCAACAAGACTGTACTGGCCTTCAGTTTCTTCAAGAAATTCCCCGTCAAGAATACGTAATTCATCACCGTTTATACTGTTGTACTCTGCAGCCCGGTAAGCATAATTATCCATTTTGTAAGTAGGATCCTTTGTAGTTTCAGTGAGCAGAACTGAATTTACATTGGGCTTTTTCCGGATAAAAAGATGATAGCCGCCAGATGCACCTGTATCCGGTTCAAGGCGGATGTCAGAAACATCAATTACAAGATCCAAATCTGCAGCAAAAACAAATGCAGTTACGATACAAAAGATAAAAACAGCAACGGATTTCTTCATAGTCAGAATATCGGCCGGAATTCCTTATATCTTCAACGGGATTTGAAGCAACACTTAAGAGAATCTCTGAAAATTGCAATTTTTCGAGACAACTTTAAAAATACTTAAGTCTGTTTTTATTTTTTTCAAAGTGTGATATAATTTGTGTTAACGTTCACGCTGAAAAGCGGAACACTGATAATATAAAAAAAGGGGGTTCTGTTATGAATGACCCGAACAACGCATTCAATCTGTCGGATTTTACGCCTGTAGAAATCGATGAATTTTATGATGCTGACGAACTGAAAAAACAGGAGCAGTTTTCCACGGACCTGGTTGTCCTTACGGAAAAAGAGCGCATCCTGGTAAATATTCTCATTGACAAGCTGAAGGCTGTTTCTCCCGAAACTTTGGAAGTCATTTCTGACCGTCTTGCCGACCTGGAACGCCTTACGCGAAATATTGCACACTTTCCTTCTCTTCTGGAACGGCACACTCAGGCAGAGGACGAGCACGGACCAAGCACGCTGATTGATTCGCTTCTTAAAGTGCGGGCTTCAAGCGGAAGTGACAAATCACTTTACCTGCCATCAAAAGCGATTTTGGGAAAGGGATTTTTGTACGCAAAATTCCATGTTTTCATGTCCATGACAAAAATCGCCAATGAATGCGGGTTTTCTACCCGCGAAATAAACGAATACCGGCGTGCAACACTTAACCTGATGTTTACGATTATGGCGGAAGACGTGTACCTGAGTCTTCTTGACAATCAGGCCATTCCTCTGGATCTGCGCCAACAGACTGCATTTTCGCTGATCATTCTTTGGGAGCACCGGAGCGACCAGAACGTGGCAGACATGGCACCGGTTCTTGAAACTGTATGGTCTGCCCGCCGCAAACTGGCCCCTGTGTTCGGCACAATGATGGGTACCAGCGAACTTGTGCTTCTTTCTTTTGACATGGATGACGCATGGCGCCGCTTCATTACCAGCAAACTGGGGAATCCTGAAGTTGCACTTGCAATGGAAGAGTTTCTCTTCGGACTTTCTTACGAGGAGATTCAGCAAGTCAAAGCAACATTGCGGGAACGGGGCATGAATGCAATGGGCCGGGATGAAGTGGCTGCCTTTTTGGACAAAGAAGACGAAATGGCTGATTCCCAGAACGAAGATGACCCCAGACACTTTTTTCTGAATTATTCAGTTCGGCGCGACAATGCAAAAGCCCGGCTCCGCATGAATCTGCCCGGGCCGCACCACACGCTTGAAGATCACTACATGCGATTTATTCTGGAAGAGAACAAGGAGAAACAATACAACGATGTCTTTGCAAGGTAAACCTGTCCCCTACCACTTCGGTGAAAAATTGCGCACAGTCCGTGAACGCAAAGGATATACTCTTAAAGTTGTTGCAGAACAGGCCGGCGTAAGTGAAAGCCTTGTTTCACAAATTGAACGGAACCGGGTTTCTCCTGCAATTGATACGCTTCTTGCTCTGGCAGAAGTTCTTGACATCAATCTGGAGTTTCTTTTTGAAGAATACCGCCGTGACAGGCCGGTAAAAGTTATCCGCAGCGGAGAACGCCGCAAAACAGAAGAAAAACTGGTTTCCTACGAAGAGCTGGCAAAACCTTCTGAATCAGACGGCGAACACGCAATGGAATCTTACATCATTACGATTCCGGTCGGGGAACACACTCACCGCGGTTCTTACGGACACTTGGGCCGGGAATTCGGCTATATAATAGAAGGAAAAGCTACACTCCAGTACGAGACAACCCGTTATGATCTGGATTCCGGAGACAGCATTTCTTTCTCAGCTTCGTCGCCTCATGTGCTTTACAACAGCGGAGACATTCCGCTTAAAGCTCTTTGGGTTGTGTCACCGCCACAGCGTTTCTCCTGATCTGTGAATCAGTTTTTCAGACACTTACGATTTTTTTTCAGGATTTTTTATGGCTGACAATTCAACTGATACGGAAAAAACTGGCGCCGAAAAAGCAGAACCGGTTCTCAATGCACCGAAAAAAGATTATTGCGCTCCCATGCACACAGCGGAACATGTGCTGAACCGCACGATGGACAACGCTTTTGGCTGCGGAAGATCTTACAGTGCCCACATAGAAGCTAAAAAATCAAAATGCGACTACCGTTTTTCTGCGGATTCAGTTCCAACAGAAGATCAGCTGGCCGGCATTGCTGAAAAAGTGAATCAGGTGCTGGCACAGAATCTGCCGGTTACCGCAGAAATTGTAAGCCGGGAAGCAGCCGCAAAAGAATGCGATCTGTCAAAACTGCCCGCCGATGCAAGCGAAATGCTGCGTCTTGTGCGGGTTGGAGACTATGACGTGTGTCCATGCATCGGAAAACATGTTGAAAACACAAGTGAATGCGGCACTTTTTCACTGCTGAGCCACGAATACAAAGACGGCACGCTGCGGCTGCGCTGGAAAGTTTCCGGCCCCGCAAACTGAACCGGAACAAAATCAGCATTGTCGGTTATCTTTTAAGCCCTTTCAGATACTCTTTCTGCTCATCAGTAATTCTGAAGCTTTCTCTTGCTTTTTGAATTGTCTTGTTATGAGTCCATTTGTCCAGGCGGTTTTCCTTGAGAAAAAGGATTGCAGAATCCCACTGTTTTACAAGTGCGTCAGCAAAAAGCCATGCTGTCATCATATTCACGTAATATTCATCACTTCGGATTGAGGCAGGAGATTCCAAAAGTTCAGGACTGAAATCCTCGTCCAGAAAATATTTTTTCAGGAACAGCATGGCAACTCTTTTTGTGTAAGGTTTATCATCTGTCATCCATTTTTTTACATAAGGCAGAAGTTTTCCGTGGTTTTTCTCAAAGGCTTTTCCGCCAAGTACGTCACTTACAGCCCAGTTGTCAACAAAAGGCAGAAAAGTCTCCAACAATGAAACACATTTTTCAAAATCTTTTTCCTTGTTGATGAGAACCACATGAAGCACATTTTCTTCCTGATATGCATGAGGCAGTTCCTTAAGAAAAGCGTCTACGGTTTCACAATGAAGCGACTGCAGTTCTTTCAAAATTTTTTTATATTCCGGAGATCTGATACCGATGAATTTTTCTCTTGGTAAATTCGGAACCAGTTTCGAAAGAAAATCGCCGTATTTTTCATCCTGATGTGAATACAGAATATCCAAAATTTCTTTCATAACATTTCCTTGCTGCGGCAATGCACAACTGCCGGAATGAACTTTTCTATGTCTTTCAAAGTGCAGCCCATTTTTTCAAGATAAAGCTGCCCCGCCGCAAATTTTGCCTTAAGAAGAAGTTTCCGTATTTCAGGATCCATTCCCGTACCGAGACTGTCTTCCGTAAGCAGCACATAAGCTCTTGCAATGTCATATTCTTTTGGGCCATGACAAAGATTCATAAAATCAATTACAAATATTTTTTCAGAATCCTGTGAATCGCGAAGCAAATTGCCGAAATGAAAATCTCCATGACACAAATAATCCCCGTCAGGCAGATCATTTACATCCGGGCAGCCGAAGTAATCAAGATAATCCTTGTACGAAATGCATTCAGCCGAAGTGTGACTCAAAAAATTCTTATGAACCGCTGCAAGAATTTCTATCTGTCTTTCAACATATTCATTGTTCTGAATGTTTGACATTACTTCCTGAAGCAAATCCTTGCCGGATATTTTTTCATAAACTATGCCGGTGCGTCCGTATTCTGCTTCAAAAATGATTTCATAAACTTTTGGCGAAGGAATACCGGATTTGTTCACCAGAGACGAATTGCTGAATTCACGACGGATATTCTCCGCCGGGTATCCGGCCTTAAACAGCTTGAGAATTTTGTCTTCTCCGAAATCAAAAATTTCCGCGGTGTTTCCGACTGCAATCTGTTTCATCGCTTATTCCCAGGGATTCACAATTCCATAAATTGCAACATCTTCAAATCTGTTTATTTTCCAGACATGACTTTTGCGGACTCCTTCTTTCTCCATGCCTGATTTTTCCATTACGCGTCCGGAAGCCGGATTGTAAGTATAGTGAGTCGCATTGATTTTGTGAAATTTCTTGATTCTGAAGCCGTATTCAATCATTGCGCGGGCAGCTTCAGTTGCAATTCCCCGGTTCCAGTAGGCAGGTCCTACCCAATAGCCCAGTTCGCCCATGTTGGAATTCATGTCCACAGCCATTCCCATGCAGCCGTAAAGTTCGCCGGTAGACTTGTCCGTAATTGCAAAATCGTAATAGCGGTTGTCTGCAAAATTTTTATCGTGAGTGGAAATCCAGCTTTTTGCATGATCAGCAGTATAAGGATGCGGCAGCGCCAGTGTTCCTTTCCACACTTCTTCCGTATTGCAGATAGCAGCTACTTTTTCCGCATCATCCGGCACAAAGCGTCTGAGCACAAGACGTTCTGTTTCAATCACATTTTTTTCTTCATCGTAAATAAACATGTTCACATTATTTACTACAATCAGGATTTATTCCATCAGGTCCAATACCGACTTTTTTTCCATGTGGAGCAGGATGAACAGCGGTGCCGATGGTTGACAGAAAGATTGTACAATTGTACAATCTCAAATATGAGCGATATAGTAATTGACGCATCTTGTGTTCTGTCTTATTTGTTGAACCAAGAAGGAAGTGAAATCGTTGTAAAGAAAGTTGGCAACAATCAGCTGATTGCCCCAACTTGTCTTCCGTTTGAAATTGGAAATGCTGTAAGCAAATTAATAAAACGAAAATTTATTTCCATTTTTGAAGGAGTGGCTGTTTATCATCAATTTGTAAAGATTCCTATCAGACTTGTTGATCCAGATATTCCGAATTCTATTGTAATTGCCGGTGAAACCGATTCTTACGCTTATGATTCTTATTACTTGAATGTTGCATCTCAAATGGCTTTGCCGTTATTTTCTTTCGATGAAAAGATGAATGATACTGCCAAAAACAGAGGGATAAAATGCTTGTAGTAACATATTCAGAAGCACGTCAGAATTTTGCATCTGTGTTGGACGCATCAAAAAAAGACGGATCAGTTATCGTAAAAAGAGCTGACGGATCAGCGTTCAGAATCTCTCCTGAAGCCGAGGCAAAATCTCCCTTTGACGGAATAAAAACTTTAACCAATATCAAACAAGAAGAAATATTGACGGCTTTGCGGGAAACACGGGAAGAAAACTAGAAACAAAGTTTTCAGGCTTTGAAGTTCACTTTTTTCCTAAAACAACGAAAGCTGCGGATCAATCCAGCTGAATTGGTCTGCATCCCGAATCACATCCCCTTTCATTGAGTTCCCGACTAAAAAAGGAGATTCAGGGTTGTGATTTTTCATGTTTTCTTTTACACGGGCCACATCGGTGTTTGCATAACAGTATCTGCAAAAGTGAGCGCAGGTGTCGTAAGCGCCGATGTCATTGCCCAAAATGCAGGCGCAGGCACCTTTCCGCTGTGTACCGGTTCCCTTCGGCACATTCAGCGTTTTTTTCAAAGCAGTTTCAAAAACTTCGGCAGTCATGCATCCGGAACAGTCTGCACCGTAAGCAGCCAATTCACTCCCTTCGGCACAGGGTCTCACAACCATTCCGCAGTCTTCAGCAATTCTTATGCATTCTTTACCAAGCCGGATTCTGTCTCCGGCAGATACTTCCCGCACTTCAGGGAAATTCCGTTCCACTTTTTTGTAAAGATCAATAAAACTGATTACGCAGGTCTTTGTATAACCGGAAAGGTTTCTTGCCATTTTTTCAAATTCCGCAAGATGCCATTCAACACTGTGATTTCCGTCAACAAAAATCGGGTCATAACGCCAGCCGATACAGTCAACACCAACAGTTTTTGACAGACGCTTAAAATCTTCCATTACGATTTCTTTTGGCGGAACATTAGGTTCAATGTCACGGCCATAAGGAGTAATTGTCACATGCCAGTACTGTCCGAAAGGCTTGAGCAAATCCATGTAAGGCAGCATGGGCCCCGGATTTTTTGTGCAGAAAGCTATTGCATCAACAACTTCCGGATCAAGCTTGAAGCGTGTTACCGCCTGAGGATTGTAAGGATTCCGCACAAGTACAAACCCTTCCTTAAGGCGATTCACAAACCATTGTGAGTAAAAAGCCGGAATGTCAGTTCTGTTACCGGTGTGAAGAATCAATTTTCAATGTATCCGGCCCCGATTGCGTTCATTGTTCCGACAAAGCCGGGAAAAGAAACGGAACAGCATTCAGCACCTTTAACAGTCAGTGTTTCACCGGCCGGCAAACCAAGACCAAGGCAGGCAAGACTCATTGCAACGCGGTGATCTGCATAGCTTTCTACAGTTTCGCCATGCAGTTTTTTCCCGCCTTTGATGATGATGCAGTCGCCGTAAAGCGGATCGGAAGGATCAAGAGTAAGGCCGTCAACAACCTCTGCACCAAGTTTGCAAAGTTCTTCAGACATTACTTTGATCCGGTCAGTTTCTTTTTTGCGGCATACACCGGTGTCAGTAAGGACAACAGTTCCTTCTATTAATGTAGCAATTGCAGAAAGGGCACAAACTGCATCAGGAAAGCCGGAAACATTCACTTTAAGAAGCCCGTCGGGGGCCGCAAGACGAGTACTGTTTGATCCGCGCACAACAAGGCTTCCTGTGGAACCGTTGCCGTCTGAAACCAGATCCAGATCTGCGCCGCATGACTTGAGTACGTCTACAACTGCGTCATCACCCTGACTTCCGGACATGTCTACACCGGAAATAGTAATGTCGCTGCCGCTTACAAGAGCTGCCATAAGGGGATAAGCCACCGCTTCCCAGTCAGCAGGAACAGTTTTGTCAAAACCTGCAATTTCGTGAGGACCTGACACTTTGATGTGTCTGAAATCTTCTGACATTTCTACAGGAATGCCTACGGATTCAAGCCACATTCTGGTCATTGTAAGGTACGGTGTTTCTTTGGGATCAGTAAGAGTCATGTCGATTGTTCCGTCCATAAGGGCAGAAGCCATCATAAAACCGCTTATGTACTGTGAAAGCCGGCCGTCTGTAACAATTGAACCGCTTCTGATTGGGCCTGTCACACTGAAAGGCGGTGCATTCCGTCCGGGTTCGTCAGTTTCTGCCTGAGCGCCCAACTGACGCAATGCATCAAGAAGATGATTTACAGGGCGTTTCTGAATGGAAGCGTCTCCTGTAAAGCGGCTTGTTCCGGCAAAAGTTGCGGCAACAGGCGTAAAAAAGTACAGAGTGGAACCAGAGTTTTCCACATCAATTGTGAATGAAGGAAGATGGGCGTTTTTTCCGGCTCCCTGCACTGTCCACAAAGAAGGGCTTGTAAACTCAACCGATGCCCCGAAAGCTTTGATTGCTTTTGCTGCCGCAAGACAGTCTGCACTTGGCAGCGGGTTACGGATGAAAGAAGTTCCTTCTGCCAAAGAAGCCAGCAGAAGCGCACGGATTGTATGACTTTTTGAGCCGGGAACTGATGTGGTACCGCTCAGTTTATGCGGTGTAACTGTTAAATTCATGATCTGATTATA
>JAKSTU010000067.1 GCA_024402435.1 Treponemataceae bacterium | reverse complement strand
GCTAGCGGTTTTGGCAGTTGCGGACTGACTGGTAGTATTTTTTTTGTCTGCGAGGGGATAATTCCTGAAGAAATTGATTATCGGAGAAATTCTATGAGTGAATGTGACCATAAATGTTCATCATGCGGAAGCAATTGTGCCCAGCGCACTCAGCCCCAGGATCTTCATGAAAAACCTCATGAAGGCACAAAAATCAAGAAAGTGATTGCAGTAGCAAGCGGCAAAGGCGGAGTAGGAAAGTCCTTCGTTACATCAATGTGTGCCGTTCTCATGCAGCGCGCAGGCTACAAAGTGGGTATTCTTGATGCGGATATTACCGGTCCCAGCATTCCACGTGCATTCGGAATTTCAGAAAAAGCTCTTGCTGATGATACAGGACTTTATCCTGCAAAAAGCAAGACCGGAATCAGTGTAATGTCACTGAATCTGCTTCTGCCCAACGATACGGATCCTGTCATCTGGCGCGGTCCCGTAATTGCCGGCGCTGTAAAACAGTTCTGGACAGACGTGCTCTGGGGCGAATTGGATTATCTTTTTGTAGACATGCCTCCGGGAACAGGCGATGTTCCGCTTACAGTGTTCCAGTCACTTCCTGTTGACGGTGTAATCATTGCATCTTCTCCGCAGGAACTGGTTGGCATGATTGTAGAAAAAGCAGTGAACATGGCCGGAATGATGAAAATTCCTGTGCTTGGACTTGTTGAAAACATGAGTTACGTTGCATGCCCTGACTGCGGCAAAAAAATCGAAGTTTTCGGCAAAAGCAATATTGATTCCATTGCTCAGAAATGCGGCGTAAAAACCGTATGCCGCGTTCCCCTTGATCCGGCAATTTCTGCAAAAACAGACGGCGGAGAAATCGAATCCTTGGACTGCGATTGGTTCAACGATCTTGCCGCTGTGCTCAAATCCATGATGTAAGATTCAGAATCATGTGATATAATCTGTTTCCATGAAAATTAAAGTAAAAGAAGCAGATTATTCACAAGCAATACAAAAGGCCGGCAGAGAAAAGTTCGTTCCTGCAAGGCAATCATTTCTCCTGAAAAAACTGGTGTCCCTTATTTCCGCTTCGGATCTGAAAGACACCGGTTTTTCTTTTACCGCACAGGGCATGGAAAAACTCGGCAAAAAAGAACCTGCCCTTATTCTGATGAATCATTCCAGTTTCATTGATCTGGAAATAGCTTTCAGAATTTTCAGCAAACGGCGTTTTTCCATTGTCTGCACTTCAGACGGTTTCGTAGGAAAAAAATTCCTCATGCAGAAACTGGGCTGCATTCCGACCCAAAAGTTTGTCCCCGATGTCCAGCTTGTCCGGCACATGATTTACGCGGCAAAAAAACTGAACCAGTCAATACTCATGTATCCCGAAGCAAGCTACACTTTTGACGGCACTGCAACGGATCTTCCCGAAACTTTGGGCAAATTCATCAAGCTGCTGGACATTCCTGTTGTAATGGTCAGCACTCAGGGCGCATTCCACCGGGATCCTTTGTACAACAATCTGCAGAAACGCAAGGTCAAAGTTAGTGCGTCCGTAAAATATCTGCTTTCACGCGAAGACGTGAAAAAATTCTCACCGCAGGAAATAAACAGCATTCTCAAAAAAGAATTTTCTTTTGACAATTTCAAATGGCAGCAGGAGAACAATGTTCTGGTCAACGAACCTTTCCGCGCCGACTGTCTCAACCGTGTTCTCTACAAGTGTCCGGCCTGTAAAACTGAAGGTTCCATGAACGGCCGGGGAACCGGAATAAAGTGCTGTTCATGCGGAAAAAACTGGGAACTGACAGAACAGGGTTTCCTTAAAGCTGCTGACGGCAATACGGAATTTGTGCATGTGCCCGACTGGTACAGATGGGAACGTTCCTGTGTAAAAGAAGACATTGTTTCCGGAAAATATCGGCTGGAAGTTCCTGTGGATATCTGCGTGCTCACTGATTCCAAATCAATTTATCGTGTAGGCGAAGGAATCCTTGTTCATGACAAAACCGGATTTCATCTTTCCGGCTGCAACGGAGCCCTTGAGTATCATCAGAAACCTCTCGCTTCCTACAGCCTGTACTCGGATTATTTCTGGTATGAACTTGGGGACGTAATATGCATTGGAAACATGAAAGTGCTTTATTACTGCTTCCCGAAGACTGAAAGCGACATTGTTGCAAAAACCCGGCTGGCCACAGAAGAAATGTACAAACTTGTGAAAGAGAAGAAACTTTGTCAAGGCTGATTTTCAGTCCCCAGAATGATTTTTCATGCATAATAAATTCATTTTTATGCAAAAAAAACTAATTTTTATGCGTTTTTTGGTATTCAGTAGTTTTTTATTCTGATATAATTGTCAATCAGAAAAGATTACTACTTTTCAAACAACATACGGAGGATTATATGAAAAAACTCACTGTAGTTCTGGTAGCTTTGCTTCTGGCAACAACCATGATTTTTGCCGGCGGTAAAAAAGAAAACACCAACTTCATTCTTGCAACTGGCGGTACAAGCGGTACTTACTATTCATTCGGCGGTGCTCTTGCAAACATCTGGAACACAAAAATTGAAAACATGAACGTAACAGCACAGTCAACAGGTGCTTCTGCAGAAAACCTGCGCCTCATCAGCAAAGGTGACGCAGAATTCGCAATCGTTCAGAACGACGTTATGGACTATGCATACAAAGGAATCGATCTTTTTGCAGGCGAAAAAGTTTCCGGTCTGGCAACAATCGGAACTCTGTATCCTGAAGTAGTCCAGATTGCAGCAACAAAAGAAAGCGGAATCAAATCAGTTGCTGACCTCAAAGGAAAACGCGTTTCTGTAGGTGACCTGGGAAGCGGTGTTGAATTCAACGCAAAACAGATTCTCGAAGGTTACGGAATGACTTTTGATGACATCAAAAAATCAAACCTTTCATTCAAAGAATCAGGTGACGGACTCCAGAACGGTCAGTTGGACGCTTGTTTCGTAACAGCCGGTGTTCCTAACGCTGCTCTCCAGGAACTTGCAATTTCTGCAGGTCTGGTACTGGTTCCCGTAACAGGTGCTGAAGCTGATGCAATCTGCGCAAAATACGGTTACTACACAAAAACAACAATCCCCGGCGGTACATACAAAGGTGCTGACGAAGATGTTCCTGCTCTGGCAATCAAAGCAACTCTTGCTGTAAGCGAATCACTGAGCGAAGACATTGTTTACAACATTACAAAGGCTATGTTCGAAAACACTGCTGAACTGGCTCTTTCACACGCAAAAGGTAAAGAAATCAGTGCTGAAGCAGCAATTACAGGTGTTTCAGTTCCTTTCCACCCGGGTGCAGTAAAATATTACAAAGAAATCGGTCTTAACGTAAAATAAGTTCTGATGCTTTTATGAAAAAAAACGCGATACGGATTCTGACAGCTGTTTTTGTGGCACTGGTATGCTGTGTCGTGTTTTTTTGTCCGATTTTTTTCAGCCGGGTCTGTGTCACTGCGGTAAGACTGCCGCAAAACGGATCCGGTGCGAAAAAAACGCTGGTTCTGCCTGAAAAGGCGAGCCGCGAGTTTGTCATTTCGTACACACATTCTGTAAACAAAGGCCGTGTCCGTGATTTTTATACGGTTCTGGACGACGGTTCGCTGATGCTTTCAAAAAGCCGCTTCGGTTCTTATGGCGCAGGAATGCCTGAACCTGAAGATCTTGCAGGACAGGTTTTCGTGGTAGCAGACGATTACCTTGAAATGCAGCAGATTAATCAGAAGATGCCCGGGCTTTATCTGGCCGTGGGTGTAATTGCCGGTCATGCGCTGGAACTGCTTCCTGAAAGCGGCGAAAGTTCATTCTGGCCCCTGAACAAGTACTTTGCGCCTCAAACGAGGCTTTACATATCATACCGACGTGTTTCGGTCTGCCAATTGATTTTTTCTTCCCTGTAAAACGGAAAGAAAGTGAGGTAAATTATGGACATGTCTCCGACTACCAACGAAGCTGAAATCCAGGACATTATGAGAGACCTGGATAAGGAAGCTTCCTACAGACAGCATACCTGCTGGCGCCGCTACATTACTTATGCGGTGTCCATTGCATTTGTAGCTTTCCAGTTGTATTCAACACTTACCGGTTCTATTCCGGCCCAGGTTCTTCGCGCAACACATCTTGCTTTTGTCAACTTTCTCTGTTTCCTGCTTTTCCCTGCCTCAAAGAAACTGCCCAGAAACACGTTGCCTTGGTATGACGTTTTGCTGGGACTTGTGGGTGCCGCATGCTGGATGTACATAAGCTTCAACATCGAGTCACTTGCCCGCCGTGTCGGTGCTTATCAGACAAAGGATATCGTCATCGGCATCATCGGAATCCTGATTCTTTTTGAAGCATGCCGTCGCGTTGTCGGTCTCCCGATCATGATCATTGCAGCTGTGTTCATTCTGTATGCTTTTGCAGGTCCTTATCTCCCAGGCTTTCTGAATCACCGCGGATACAAACTGCAGCGTGTTGTTTCACACCTTTTCTACAATACTGAAGGAATTATGGGTACTCCTATCGGTGCCTGTTCAACTTTCATCTTCCTGTTCATTCTGTTCGGTGCGCTTCTTGAAAAAACCGGTATCGGCCAGTTCTTCATCGACATTTGTAATGCCATTGCCGGCGGTGCTTCCGGTGGTCCTGCAAAAGTTGCAGTTCTTACAAGTGCGCTCATGGGAACCGTTTCCGGAAGTTCAGTTTCAAACACTGTAGGATCCGGAAGTTTTACAATTCCCATGATGAAATCCCTTGGTTACAAACCTGAGTTTGCCGGTGCTGTTGAAGCTTCTGCCTCAACGGGTGGTCAGCTTATGCCGCCGATTATGGGTGCTGCAGCATTCCTTATGGCAGAAAGCCTCGGAATTCCTTACCTGCAGGTAGCAAAAGCGGCAATCATTCCTGCTTTGCTTTACTTTACCGGTATTTTCATTATGGTTCATCTGGAAGCAAAAAAACTGGGACTCAAGGGCCTTCCGAAAGAACAGCTTCCCAAGTTCCTGCCGCTTCTGCTGAAAAAAGGTTATCTTGTTCTGCCGCTGGTAATAATCATTTACTTCCTGTGCTCAGGACGTACTGCAACTTACGCCGCTCTCATGGGACTTCTCTGCTGTGTAGTTCTGGGAGCTGCAACTTCAGTTGTTGACGTAATCAAAGGCCGCAAACCTACATTCGGATTCCACGAAGTTCTTGACATGATCTGTGCCGGTGCCCGCAACATCATCAGTGTTGCAATTGCATGTGGTATGGCCGGAATCATCATCGGTATTGTTACCCTTACAGGACTTGGACTTAAGCTCGGTGCAGGACTTATCTCAATTTCTCACGGTGTGGCTTTCGTCACTCTCTTCTTTACAATGATTTCTTCAATCATTTTGGGAATGGGTGCTCCTACAACTGCAAACTATCTGATTACTTCTACAATTACTGCAAGTGCAATCATCCAGTTGGGATTTGAGCCTCTTGCAGCACATATGTTTGCTTTCTATTTCGGAATCATTGCCGACATTACACCGCCTGTTGCGCTTGCTGCCATTGCCGGTGCTGCCATTGCAAAGGGCAAACCGATCAAGACAGCTTTGAATGCCACGAAGCTGGCCATTGCGGCTTTCATCATTCCATACGTTTTTGTTTACAATCCGCAGATGCTTCTTATCAATGCATCATTGCCCAGCGTTCTTCTGATTGCTTCCACCGCAATTGTCGGTATGTTCGGACTGAGTATTGCACTTGAAGGTTACGGATTCGGCAAAGCTGCAATTATAGAACGGATTCTTTTCGGAGCAGCCGGTCTGGCACTGATTGTTCCCGGAAACATGACTGACATAATCGGTTTTGTTTCAATTGTTGTTCTTTGTGTTGAACAGATTATCCGCCGCAGACTGACTGCAAAAAAAGCAGCAGCTTGAAAAAAGTTCTGATGTGGATTTGCGGAATGCTTTCCGGTGTTCTGCAAATCCACAGTATTTTACGAAAAAATTCAAAAAGTTAAAAATCTCTAAAATCTCTTGCGAAAACATTGTATGAGTTGTAAACTTGGGATGATATGGCAAAGGGAGAATTTCGCTTCAGCAACAAAATAGACAGAAGACACGTTTTCACCCAGATGGGAGTAGTATTGATCTGCTATGCCCTCGTTGTCATGTTTTTTTCAATAATCAGCAAAAATTTTTCAAACAGCGACTGTCTCGAAAACGGTTGGACAATTCAGTTCAACAGTGATGTTCATCATGATGTAAGTCTGAAGAGATTCCGCTTCCCATACGTCAGCGAAGGCGATTATGTAATCATGTCTTACACGGTAAAGGAGTCAGATCTTCGGGATTATGCCGATCCTATGATCAGGTTCGCTTCTTCTTACAGTGTTGTAGATGTTTTTCTGAATTTTGACCATGTGTACACTTATGGCCATGAACAGAATCATGAAGGAAAAAACGTGGGAATGGGCGGGCATCTTGCTCCCATTTCCGGGTACAAAGCCGGTGACATAATCAGGATTTTCTTTAAAGTTGTTGAACCTTGGGCTTTTAATGAAATTCAACCTGTATTTCTGTCAGACGGTTTCTCAAATCCTTGGAAAGTTTTTCTCAATCGTCCGATTATCGTTGCAGAATGTTTTTTTCTGTCATTTCTGGCTTTGACTCTCTTTATTTCCAGCTTCGTCAGATTCAGATTCAAAAAGGAAATCTGGTCGTTTCTGCTGATAGCTATGATCCTGTTCTGGACAACGATAATGATGTTGTTTCATAACGGTGTTATTCTGCTGATCTCCGATGCCTTCCGGCTGAACAGTTACATCCATTATTTTTCCGGTTGCAGCGTTTACCTTACGACAACACTGCTTTTCATCGGAAGTTTGAAAGACAGAAAAAAAGAAAAACGGAATCTGACAGGTTTTTATTCTTTTTACGTAGTTTTCATTTTGGTTTCGCTGGTTCTTGACATCATGTCCGTTCTTCACATCGGAAAAGTCCGCATGCTGCTGCTGTTTCTGACAATGCCTGAGATGGCTTACATTACTTGGATTGTTATTGCAAACATGAACCGCCGCGAGGGCCGGAGCCGGATCATGAGTACCGGATATCTGGTGATGAGCTTTTTCTTTCTGCTCGGAATGCTCCGCTACATGACGGTTCCTTTCTATATTCCTTCAACGATTTATGACAGTGCGGCAACTCTTGGAATGGGTGCTCTTCTGTTCAGCCTCTGCGGAATTGTGGACAGGCTTTTTGTGAATGACAAGAATGAATACCTTGCTGAAATGCAGGAAACTATTGAAAACCGGAATGACGTGGATTTTCTGACCGGTGTCTTTACGGAGAAAAGATATAACGAAGAGATAGCCCGGCTGGAAAAAGACAAAGAACATGATTTTTGTGTTCTGCTTTTGAACTACGAAAACGAATTCAAAGAAGACAGAGTTCTTAAGTTTGCATCACTGATCAACCGTGTTTTCAGCTATTACGGTTCGGTCTGCCGTGTGAAAAGTTCTCTTTTTGCAGTTGTGGCGGTAGACATTTCTGCAATGAAGATTCAGTCTCTGCTTGGCAGTTTCATGCAGCAGGTGATTTACGAGAACAGTCATTACGCCGGGGAGCAGAGCGGACGTCTTTCGTATACTTACGGTTATGCTTTCCGTAACGAGGGCATTGAAGGCAGCAGACTTCAGGAAGAAATCCTTCAGAGGATGAAACGTCCCAGCCGTCAGAATATTGTAAACGGACTGCTGGTTTCAATTCAGGATTTGTCTTCTTTGTCAAGATAAAAAATCTTTCGAAAAATCTTTTGAACATTGTTTATTTCCTCTTTTTTTTCTTGTATCAGAAAGAATTATTAACTAAAATATCAGGGTTGCTATATGTAGAATCATCTAGTTGTACCTTAATGCAAAAATTCAGAGTGATGTGGATTTGGAATTCTTTTAAACGGTATTCCGGGTCCGATTGAAAAAACGGAGGATTTGTGGAAAGCGGCAGTATTTTTTTGCAGCAGGTTGTAAACGGGCTGTCACTGGGAAGCATTTATGCCCTGATAGCCTTGGGTTACACCATGGTTTACGGCATTGTAATGCTGATTAACTTTGCCCACGGTGACGTTCTGATGATCGGTGCTTATGTAGGGTATTTTGTTTTGTCATTCGTAGGAACTACTCCATTGGGAATGGCGCTGGCTTTTCTTTGTGCAATGGTTGTCTGTGCACTTCTGTCAATTCTGATTGAACGTCTTGCATACAGGCCTTTGCGTTCAGCCCCACGTCTGAATTCACTGATTACTGCAATTGCAGTTTCTCTGATTCTTCAGAACGGAATGCGTGTTCTTCCTTTTGTGGGCCCGAATCCCCGCCAGTATCCTACAATGGAGACAGTCAATATCAGTTTGGGTTTCGTGTCAGTTTCAAACATTCAGCTGACAGTAATTGTTCTTTCTGCAGTTCTTATGGTTGTTCTGAACTATATCATCAACTACACGAAAACCGGAAAAGCTATGCGTGCGGTTTCTCATGACATGCAGGCCGCAAGTCTTATGGGCATTTCAGTAAACAAGACAATTGCTTTTACGTTCGCAATCGGGGCTGTTCTTGCAGCAGCCGGCGGCGTGCTTTATGCCACAGCTTACCCGCAGATTGACCCGACAATGGGAACAATGCCCGGTCTCAAAGCTTTTGTTGCCGCAGTTCTCGGAGGAATCGGTTCTGTACCCGGTGCAATGCTTGGCGGTTATATTCTTGGTATTGCGGAAACAATGACAAAAGGTTATCTGTCCAGTCAGTTCGCAGATGCAATTTCATTCGGAATTCTGATTCTTATCCTGCTCATCAAACCCACGGGAATCATGGGCAAAAAAATCAGAATCAAGGTTTAAGGAGAAACGTCATGGCAAAAAAAATGTCTTTAACACTCCGAAACATGCTTATTCCCTTTGTGATTGCAGTTGTGGCCCTGGTTGTTCCCGGCATACTGATCAAATTCGGTGTAATCGATGCTTATACAGCCCAGATTCTTACTTTGGGCGGTGTAAATGCAATAATGGCAATAAGCGTTAACATTGTCTGCGGAATTACGGGTCAGCTTTCTTTGGGACAGGCCGGTCTTATGGCTGTTGGTGCCTATGCATGTATCATATTCTCTGAAAATGCAGCAATTCCTCTTGGATTCAGCATTGTGCTTGCCGGCCTTCTGACTGCACTGGTCGGTTTTCTGATCGGGTTTCCTACACTCAAACTTACGGGCGACTACCTTGCAATCGTAACTTTGGGCTTCGGTGAAATCATCCGTGTTATCCTTGTGAATGTGCGCGGTCTTACGGGCGGTGCAAACGGAAAACGCTTTACAACGGATACTGCGGTGCTTATGTCAATTTATCCTGAACTTCCATGGTTTCTTGTAATCGGGGTACTGATTGCTGTAATCATTCTGCTGCAGAACTTTCTGCGCTCTTCCTATGGACGTGCAATACTTGCAGTGCGGGAAGACGAAATTGCAGCGAATTCAAACGGAATCAGTGTTTTCAAGTACAAGATGATCGGCTTTGTAATTGCGTCTTTTGTGGCCGGAATCGGCGGCGCACTGTACGCTCCATTCATCGGCTTCATCAAACCTGAACTTGCTTCATACAACCGCAGTATTGACTATCTGATTTTCGTAGTTTTGGGCGGAATGGGTTCAACAACCGGATCTGTTCTTGCAGCATTTGTTCTGACTGCTCTTCAGGAAATACTCCGCTTCCTCAAGGATTACCGTCTGCTGATTTATCCGCTTATGCTGATTCTGGTAATGCTTTTCAGACCTCAGGGACTTTTGGGACTTAAAGAAGTTTCTTTTGTGCGTGCCTGGGACAAGTCTGTGGCTTTTGTGCAGAAAAAATTCGGCAAAAAGGAGGCGGAAAAATGAACGAAGAAACATCTTTGCTGTTGAAAGCAGATAATATTTCAATCGTTTTCGGAGGTCTGCGTGCTGTAAGCGAATTTTCCTGCGAACTTCACAAAGGTGAACTTGTGGGACTTATCGGACCCAACGGTGCAGGAAAAACCACTGTGTTCAACATGTTGTCCGGTGTTTATACGCCTACTTCCGGGGACATTACTTTCTGGGACAAAAAAGGACAAGTGCATCTGGTCGGAAAAAGTTCGCCAGCTCAGCTGAATCGGATCGGCATTTCACGGACTTTCCAGAACATACGCCTGTTCAATCAGCTGACGGTGGCAGACAATGTCCGCATTGCCCTGCATAATCAGCGCATTTCCAATCCTTTGGACGTACTTTTCCGCACTCCGAGATTCCGGCGTGATGAGGCAGCAATGACTCAGCGTGTGGAAGAACTGCTGGAACTTTTCAAAATTGATGACGTAAAAGACGAAATGGCAAAAAACCTGCCTTACGGAAAGCAGCGCAAACTTGAAATTGTCCGCGCTTTGGCAGCAAGTCCGAGTCTGCTTCTTCTTGATGAGCCGGCAGCCGGTATGAATCCTCAGGAAACTGACGAACTTATGCAGCTTATTGCTTTTATCCGCAAAAAATTCAATCTGACTATTCTGCTGATTGAGCATGACATGCATCTTGTTATGGGAATCTGCGAACGGCTGATGGTTTTGGATTATGGCCGGCTGATTGCTCAGGGAACGCCTGACGAAATCAAGTCAAATCCGGAAGTAATCAAAGCTTATTTGGGCGGGGAGGTTCAGCTGTGAGCGATCTGATGTTGAGTGTAAACAATCTTACGGTGCATTATGGCGCAATTCAGGCTTTGGACGGCATTTCTTTTGATGTAAAGCAGGGTGAAATCATCACACTGATCGGATCCAACGGTGCCGGAAAAACAACGACTTTGCATTCTTTGTCCAACATTATCAAAAAAACTTCGGGAACTGTGACTTTTGACGGGGCTGACATTACGAATCTTAAAGCTGATTCTATTGTAAAGTCCGGTCTTGTTCAGGTTCCGGAAGGCCGCCGCATTTTTGCAAACATGAGTGTTAAAGAAAACCTGGAAATGGGTGCTTTTTTGCGCACTGACAAAAACGGGATAAAAGATGACATGAATATGGTTTATGACATGTTTCCGCGTTTGAAGGAGCGTATCAAACAGGTTGCAGGTACTCTTTCCGGCGGTGAGCAGCAGATGCTTGCAATGGGGCGCGCACTTATGTCAAAACCAAGGCTGCTTCTGCTGGATGAGCCTTCCATGGGTCTGGCTCCCATTCTTGTTGACGAGATTTTTTCGATTATTCAGAGCATCAATGCGCAGGGTACAACGATTCTGCTTGTTGAACAGAATGCGTTCAAGGCACTGTTGATTGCAGACAGGGCTTATATTCTGGAAACTGGAAGAATTATCAAGGGCGGGGTTGCTGCGGATTTGATTGCGGATCCGGATGTGAAAAAAGCATATCTCGGCGCTTAACTCTGTACATTG
>JAKSTU010000066.1 GCA_024402435.1 Treponemataceae bacterium | reverse complement strand
CCGCCACACTGTTACCCGCGCCGGACACAACTTGAGCAGCGCTGGACAAAGTTTCCCCAGCGCCCGACACAGCTTGAGCCGCGGCCACCAAACTGTTACCCGCGGCGGACAAAGTTTCACCAGTGCCGGACACAGCTTGAGCGGTGCCCGCCACAGCTATACCAATGCCCGCCACACTGCAACCAGTGCCGGACACAGCTTGAGCGGCGCCGGCCAAACTGTTACCCGCACCGGCCAAACTGTTACCAGTGTCGCCCACAGCGCTACCAATTTCCCCAGCATCCGAAAAATCATTTACGTAAGTGTTGGAAAAGGACTGAAAATATGCAATGTATTTCCGCTCAGTCCCCGGGGTTTTGGGAAATTTTCCTTCAACACGCAGTTTCGCTTTTGCAAGCTGATCCAGAATGTCCCCAGATTCAGCAAAATCACCGCTTCCTCCTGCAGAACAAAAAGTGCAGCCGCCAAAACCTGCAGTTCCGTCCCTGTTCGGACACGTGCATCCTGTGGAAAGTGCCAGCCTGTAAACCTTGGATCCGAAAGTCAGCTTTAAATAATCAGAAAAAGTCATTGCTCCATACCGCGCGTTTTTGATAAAATCATATCATTATGTACGTAACTTGCCTTGATTTGGAAGGGGTTCTTGTCCCCGAAATTTGGATTGCATTTGCCGAAGAAACCGGAATTCCCGAACTGCGGCTTACCACACGCGACATCAGCGATTATGACGTGCTCATGAAAAAACGCATCGGCATTCTCAAAGAACATGGCCTTACACTGACAGACATTCAGAACACAATTGCCAAAATCGATCCGCTGCCAGGTGCAAAAGAGTTTCTTGACAAACTCCGCCGCCTTACGCAGGTAATAATTCTTTCGGACACATTCACACAGTTTGCCGCGCCGCTCATGGAAAAACTGGGACTTCCCACGATTTTCTGCAATGAACTGATTGTAGCTGACGACGGAATGATCACCGATTACAAACTCCGCCAGAGCAACGGAAAATTCCATGCAGTAAAAGCCCTCCAGTCAATCGGCTTCAAAACAATTGCTTCAGGCGATTCCTTCAACGACCTTGCAATGATCAAGCAGTCCGAAGCAGGCTTCCTGTTCCGCGCTCCTGAGCACATCATCAAAGACAACCCTGACGTAGGTGCCTTTACTGAATACGACCAGCTCTACGAAGCAGTCCGCAAAACTGTAATCGCAGGCTGAAAGATTTTTCCAAGGGGGGAAGTCTCCCCCTCGCTCCTGCCGCAAGCCGCTTTGCAGATGTCCCGATTTCATCGGGCCATCCGCTCCGCTTTGTTGCGTCATCCGCTACCCCCTCTGCGGGCCTCAGACGCCGGCCCGCAACACCCGCTTTCCCTCCTGCCGCCCGCAATGCCCCGCTGTGTCCTGCCGTCTCATCATGCCGCTACTTTGTCGCCCAAACCCGCCGCACTCAAAGCCCGCATGTGTCATGACATACGAACCGAGCACACTCAATGCTCCGCTTTGTCATGTTGAGCGGAACGAACGCAGTGAGTGCAGTCGAAACATCTTTCAAACGTTCATAATGCATCGCTTTGTCCCCTTTTTCCCCGCCGCATTACCGCATTACCGCATTACAAAAACTTTTTCATCAAATCGGCTCTGCTTTTTGAGAAAGTTTTTTCGTAAATCAAAGAAATGTAAACTTCAAGAGTGCGCTTTTTGATTTTCAGTTCTGCGCATATTTCCTCATTTGTTTTGCCGCAAATTATTTCCTGAAATATCAGATATTCCTTTTTTGTAAGGATTGAAGCCACTTCACTCATTTTGTGCTTTGAAACAGCAAGACTTTTTTCAAGATATAGCCCGCCTCCGTAAACTGCGTCCAGTCCTTTCTTGAATTCATTGTTGTCAGCTGATTTTGATATGTAACCCTGCGCTCCAAGTTCTTCTGCTTTGACCACATAATGAGGATTGTTGAACATGGAATACATCAGTATTTTCACATCCGGATAATTTTTTCTAAGAACAGGAATCAGATCAAATCCGGATTCATTGCCCAGATCCACATCAATCAGAATTACAGCAGGCCGGTGTGTTTTCAGTTTTTCAAAACATTCAGCAGCAGATGACGCTTCATCCGACACTTTCCAGTCGGTCCTGGTTTCTATCCAGTTTTTGAGCCCGATCCTGATCATCTCGTGATCATCAACAATAAAAAGAGTTTTCATTTCAATGGCACCTCCAGCATGATGTCTGTACCGCTGCCTTCATCAGAAATGATTGTCAGACTGCCCGAAAGATTTCTTGCCCTTTCTCTGATGTTTGAAAGCCCGTAATGCCTTTGTGACAAAGCTTTCTTTTCCGTTTTCTTCACATCAAAGCCGATTCCGTCGTCAGTAATAAAAAGTTTGAGCGATTTTTTTGATTCGTCAGTATTGTTTGCGGTAAGAACAATTGAAACATTCTGAGCCTGCGCATGGCTTTGAATATTGTTCAAAGATTCCTGAATGATTCTGAAAATGTCTATGTAATTCCTCATTTTTAATGATGAAATATCGAGATTTTCCTGAATCTTTAGAATGCAGGGAATGTTTGTATTTGACTGGAACTGTGAACATATGTTTTTTAATGCCAGTTCAAAGGTTTTTATGTCAGGATTCTGAAGCTTGAATTCCGAAGGCGTAAGATTGTTGCAGATTTCCCTGAGTTTTATGATGCTTTTTTGAGACTCTTCAAAAATGGTTTTCTGGTATTCTGATTTTTTCAGTTCGGACTCTTCCAGATTAAGCAGTTCCGACGCCATGTTGATCGTTTTCAGATCCTGAAGAACCGTGTCATGTATTTCTTTTGAAATCCGCTCCCGCTCTCTTTCTATACCTCTTATGATGAAACGGGAATAAATTCCGAACTGTTTTGCTTCGTACTGCTGCCTTTCAAATTTTTTGAGATAGACATAAAGAATAAGAGTAATCAGCAGACACAATAAAGTCAGGACGATGTTCAAAAGAATGTAATTGAAATTCGATTGGATGATAGAATCTTTATCAAGCTGTTCCAGCTGAAGAACCGCATGACAGATCTGCGGTATGCTTTTTTTGCTGATTCCCATGCCGATTTCATTCATGTATTTTCTGACAGGATTTTCATCTTCCGGGTTTTCAGGCTGATAAATTGAAATAAGATTGGTGATGATATTTGAATTGCTTAAGTCTTCGTAGGCATCGCAAAAGGCTCTGAATGCGTCCTCGTTTTCTTTCTCTATATATAGGCCATTTTCGGCTTCCAGAATGTTTTTTTCTACTTCTGTCCATTTCTCAAAAATAGTGGAAAAAGAACTGTTGTACTGGCAGCTTGTAAAGAAAATGCATGACAGGATGATTGATCCAATTGCGAATTTGCAGAGTTTGTTTGACATAATCAGTTTCAGTATATCATAATTGTATCTCATGAAAAGAGAATCTTTGCTTTTGAAATATGGTGCGGGAATAATCATGGGAATTATTCTGAATGTTGTGCCCATGTATTTTGTTCAGTATGTGCTGAAACTTCCGTTTTTCATGGACACCATAGGAAGCATTGCAGTTGCTTTTGCATTGGGCGGAATTCCTGCAATCATTTGCGCAGTCCTTACTGAATTTGTTCTCTTTTTTATTGAACAGTACATAAGCTGGATTGTCATGCTTTACGGACTTACTGTATGGGCTTCCATCGGTATTGTCGTCATTATAAAGAAGTCTATTGTCAGATCAGAAAGCATATCTTCTGTAATTATTTACCTGTTCATAACATCAATTCTGATGGCAATTGCTGTTTCTGTAACAGGCGGAATTGTAAACACTTTTGATGATCTGTATCAGACTGCAAGAGGAATAACAGGTGATTTCAACAGTGCCACTTCGTTTTTCAGAACCGACCTGATGAACAGAGGTTTCGGTCTGCTCGGTACCAATATTTTTGCCCGCATTCCCAGTAATCTTATTGAAAGACCCGTAACAACCTTTGCCGCCTATGGACTTTCGTATTTATACCAGCGAAAATGCGGTGATTAACTGACAACCAAGCAGCATTGTTTTTCCTCAAAAAACACAATTACGAAGATATTGACGGTGTACCACAAAAGTGGTACATTATTGATATGGATGCAGAGGAAGCAAAATGACAACATTCGAAAAATTTTTTGAGGAAAACCCGGAACAGAAATCAATTTACGAAAAGGAATATAACGATTTTCTTCTTTCAGAATTTGTCCTTGAAAAAATGGCAGAAGAAAACATTTCAATTCGGGAACTTGCAAAACAGGCAAATGTTTCACCAACAGTAATTCAAAAACTCCGTTCCAAAGATGCTGAAAAAGTAACTCTCACAACTTTTACTGCAGTTTTACGTTGCCTTGGATATCAGATTAAATTGGAAAAATATCCATCCCTTTGAACAGATTGCTTCCATAGCGAAAAATCTTGTTAAACATAAAGCGTGCCTCAAACCAGCGAAAATGCGGTGATTAACTCCGAAAGTTTTTTTACACCTGCTTTTTTGTAAATATTTGACAAATGCACTTCAACTGAATGCCTTGGAATGCCAAGGATGTTTGCAAGTTCGGTAACAGATGCGTTTGAAAAAATCAGTGCAGTTTTGAAAATCCGCAGTTCCTTGGGAGACAAAGTTTCTGTGAATGCGTTTATATTGCTGTTCAGTTCACGGAAACAGGCATCGTAATACAATCCGCCGTTTATTATGGCCCTTACACAGTCAGAAATGTTCTTTGCCGGGGAACTTTTAGAAACGTATCCGCCAATCATCAGTTCCTGAGACCTAAGAAACAGCCCCGGGGACTTCATTCTGGAGATTATGGCGCAGTTGCAGGAATGATTCTGCAGACTGTCAAGAAATTCAAGAAAACCCGGATTAATTTCAGTATCAATATCCACAACCAGCAGAACGTCTTTTTTTAAGTAATCATCTTTATTTTCAAGAAGATTCGTAAAGTTTTCACCGAGAACAACACACTTGCACTCCGGAATCTGCAACGGATCAAGCATGTTTTCCAGAATGAATCTGATCCCGACACCTTCCATCTCATTGTTCGTGAAAATAAATATTTCCGATATTCCTGCGCCCATAATGTGATTGTAGCACAAACAGCCCGTCTTGAGAACAACTCAAGGAAATCTGAAAAAAACTCAATATCTTTTCAAAAAGGGATAGTATAAAATGATGCGAAAGAAAACCAGTTTGCACGCGTATTGCGGTGTATATTGCGGTGTATTTGGAGGAGTTTTTATGAGAAAACTTGTTGTGCTGATTGCCATGTTATTAACAGGCATCGGTCTTTTTGCCCAGAGTGCAGATTACACAAAGTATCTGGAACAGGCAAAGAAGTATGAGACAGAAAAAAGATGGTGCTTTGCATTGGGCGCATATTATGATGCAATGGCAACAGATGACGAGCCGGAATTAAAGCTTGAAGCATACAACGGCTACACAGAACTGGTGGAAGCAATAAAAAGCGGAAACCCCGGAAAAGGAAACTTCAATGCATTTACCATGCATGATGAATGGAAGGCACTGCTGATTGATGCTGAAAAATACGGCAGCTCAATTTTCAGATATGAAGTAACAGTGGGAGACCTTGTTCAGGGAAACTTGGATTACAAAACAAAAACAGCAAGTTATTCTGCCACAGTAACCGGTAAAATAAGCGACAGATATAAAAGAACTGTAGAAATCATCGAGGACGGATATGCTGCAGCTTATAAAAGCGACTGGTCTTCTGACTTGCCGGAACCGGACAACTGGCCTCTTTACTCGGTCAGTTCAAAAAAGAATGCAAATTATAACGTAAACGGAGCCTTGATTTATGCTTATGACTATGAATCATGGTATGGAGATGTAACTACGTATTTTTACAATGCTTTTTGTGTTTCAATGAACGGCAGGTCATTAGTTGACTATAAATTCAATATCGTGGATGAATCCGGAAAAGAAGTTGTAAAAGGAAAGCGTTATTTGCTTGGAACCGACGGAAAGATTGTTTTTGAAGGTATCACACCCGATGTAATGGATCTTATTGACAGCGGAAAAGCCTATGTAAACCCTTTAGCAGCATATTTTCAGTATGGCGAATATAATCCCGCAGATGATAAGGGCGGCCGCACATTCATAAAAAATTTTCCGGAAGTAAACGCATCGCTGGAAACTGCTGTATTTTATGGAAAGAATCTTAAAGGTGATGAAAAAGGAAAGAATGTAGAAACTGTTTATTCATGGATAGCAGCAGAGCAGGCTCGGATAGCTGCCGAAGAAGCTGCCGAAAGATTGATAACATTATTAGCAGAATTCTCGCTTATAGACATACCGTTAAAGAGTTATGCAATGAGTGCAACGGAAGTAACGCAGAAGCTTTATGAAGCAGTAATTGGAGAAAACCCGAGTTATTACAAAGGCGATGAAAACCCTGTAGAAAACGTAAGCTGGTACGATGCAGTATATTTCTGCAACAAAATGAGCGAAGCAGCAGGAAAAACGCCTGTATACTCTGTAAACGGAAGTACAGACGTAAGCAAGTGGTATTACACACCGCACAAAGAAAACTCAATCAGCGGAACTGTAACCTGGAACAAAGAAGCCGACGGATACCGCCTGCCGACAGTGGCAGAATGGAAATACGCAGCAAAGGGCGGAGAGAACTACACCTATGCCGGAAGCAACAATCTTGATGAAGTAGGCTGGTATGAAGGAAACAGCGGAAACAAGACCCATGCTGTAGGGCAGAAGAAGGCAAACGGATACGGGCTTTACGACATGAGCGGCAACGTAAGGGAGTGGTGTTGGGATTCCGCCGACAGCTACGACGACAACCGCTATCTACGCGGTGGCAGCTGCGACAGCTCCGCCAGCGGCTGCGGGGTGTCCTACGGGAACTACCAATATTCCTGGTGGCAGAACGTTAGGCTTGGCTTCCGTGTTGTGTGTGCCGCATCTGAAGAAAGGTCAGCGGAGCAGGCTCGGATAGCTGCCGAGCAGGCGAGAATAGCTGCCGAAGAATTCTCGCTTATAGACATACCGCTGAAGAGTTATGCAATGAGTGCAACGGAAGTTACACAGAAGCTTTATGAATTAGTAATGGGAGAAAACCCGAGTAAATTTTTAGGAGACGAAAACCCTGTAGAAAACGTAAGCTGGTACGATGCAATATATTTCTGCAACAAACTGAGTGAGGCAACAGGAAGAACACCTGTATATTCAGTAAACGGCAGTACAGACGTAAGCAAGTGGAATTACACATCGCACAAAGGAAAGTCAATCAGCGGAACTGTAACCTGGAACAAAGAAGCCGACGGATACCGCCTGCCGACAGAGGCAGAATGGGAATACGCAGCAAAGGGCGGAGAGAACTACGAATATGCCGGAAGCAACAATCTTGATGAAGTAGGCTGGTACAGCAGAAACAGCGGATACGAGACACATGCTGTAGCGCAGAAGAAGGCAAACGGATACGGGCTTTACGACATGAGCGGCAATGTGAGTGAGTGGTGTTGGGATTCCCACATCTACGACAACCGCTGTAAACGCGGTGGCGGCTACGACGACGACGCCAGCCGCTGCGAGGTGTCCTACAGGGGCTACGGCGGCGGCGCCAGCTACCAGTACGATTCGCTTGGCCTCCGCGTTGTCCGTTCCCTGAACTAGCAGAGGGCGGGCTGCTGGACTGTAATGCCCGTGGAGCGAAGGCGGTAAGCCGCAGCGTAACAGGCATGAAAGTTCAGCAGCTTGTGGTGCGATATTGGGGCTGTTCCATATTATTGGGGCAGCCCCAATTTTTTTTGAAAATACCTATTGACTGAATAGGTAAATATAAGTATAAAATACCATATAAACCTACTAGACAACTAGGTTTAATTTTTCCAAAGGAATACAGACTTATGAAGTTTTATTTTGAAAAGCTTGTGCGCGAAAATTTCAGGAACGGAGTCATGCGCTTCTGAAAAACTGATCGGGGTTTTAGGGGCCCGGCCCCTAGGCGAGAGGGTAGCGGCAGACCTTGGGCTGACGCGCAGGGAGAGACTTCTCCCTTCAGAAAAATCAACACAAAGAGGAAATTATCATGAGTACAAATAAATTGCATTTTGAGACACTGCAGCTTCACGTAGGCCAGGAACAGGCTGATCCCGCTTCTGATTCAAGAGCGGTTCCGATTTATCAGACAACATCTTACGTTTTTCACAATTCACAGCATGCGGCAGACCGTTTTGGGCTTGCGGACAGCGGAAACATCTACGGCCGTCTGACCAATTCCACTCAGGACGTTTTTGAACGGCGCATTGCGGCCCTTGAAGGCGGTGTTGCAGCTCTGGCTGTTGCTTCGGGCGCGGCGGCAATTACATACACAATTCAGGCACTGGCTCAGGCCGGCGGTCACATTGTGGCTCAGAAGACGATTTACGGCGGTTCATACAACCTGCTCAAGCACACTCTCAGCAAGTTCGGCATTGAAACAAGTTTTGTGAATGTTCACGATCTTGCAGAAGTTGAGGCCGCAATCAAGGACAATACCAAGGCTTTGTACATTGAAACTTTGGGAAACCCCAATTCCGACATTCCGGACATTGACGCTCTTGCAGAAATTGCCCACAAACATGACATTCCGCTTGTGATTGACAATACTTTCGGAACTCCGTACTTTATCCGGCCTTTGGAACACGGTGCAGACATTGTTGTTCATTCTGCAACAAAGTTTATCGGCGGTCACGGAACTTCTCTGGGCGGTATTATTGTGGACGGCGGAAAATTCAACTGGAAGAACGGAAAATTCCCGGCTGTGGCTGATCCCAATCCCAGTTATCACGGCGTAAGTTTTCCCGATGCGGTAGGTCCTGCTGCTTTTGTAACTTATATCCGTGCCATTCTGCTCCGCGATGAAGGTGCTTGTATTTCTCCTTTCAATGCCTGGGTTCTGCTCCAGGGAACGGAAACGCTGAGTCTGCGTCTTGACCGGCATGCATTGAATGCAAAAAAGGTTGTGGAATTCCTTTCAAAGCATCCCAAAGTTGAGAAGGTAAATCATCCTTCTTTGGCTGATCATCCTGACCATGCTCTCTATGAAAAATATTTTCCTGAAGGCGGGGCATCAATTTTTACTTTCAACATCAAGGGCGGCAGGGAAGAAGCATGGAAATTCATTGACAATCTGAAGATTTTCAGTCTGCTTGCCAATGTTGCTGATGTAAAATCTCTGGTTATTCATCCGGCTTCAACAACGCACTCCGAATTGAATGATGAGGAACTGATTGAGCAGCAGATTTATCAGAATACTATCCGTCTGAGCATCGGAACGGAACACTATGAAGACATCATTGCTGATTTGAGTCAGGCTTTTGACGCAATCTGAACTTGCTGCATTCCCGCCGGTCAAAGGGTTTCCGTTCCTTCGGGGGCTCTTTGACAATGCGTGGCTTTGTCATGCCGTGCAGGATGATGCGCAGCGGATGCTTTTTGACAATGCGGGGCTTTGTCATGCCGTGCGCAATGGTGTGCAGCGGATGCTTTTTTGACAATGCGGGGCCTTGTCATGCGGTGGGGAAAGAGCGCATTCAATGCGGGGTTTTGTCATGTTGAGCGGAACGAACGAAGTGAGTGCAGTCGAAACATCTTCACAAATGTTCATAAAGCTTTGAATAGATCCTTCGACTGCGCTCAGGATGACAAAGCTTTATGTTCCGGATGGCAGGCTTTGTCATGGCGTGCAGGATGACAGCTTCACGGCGACTGTGTTATATTTACCCTGATTTCTGACAAACTGTTTTTTGCAGATTCCATCAATTGTAATGTTGTAATGTCAGTCGGAGGGTGGGTAAAATGATTGTTTCAACTCGCGGAAGATACGCTCTTAGGGTGATGACGGATTTGGCGGAACACCAGGATTCGGAGAACTACATTGCGCTCAAAAGTATTGCCGAGCGTCAGAACATCAGTCAGAAGTACATCGAATCCATCATGACAATGCTTTCGAAAGCCGGATTTGTTGATGCCGTACACGGAAAGGGCGGAGGCTACCGGCTGAACCGTGAACCGGAAAAATATTCAGTCCGCAAAATCCTTGAACTTACAGAAGGCTCTCTGGCGCCGGTTTCGTGCCTTGAATGCAATGCTGCAGAATGCGCAAGAAAGGATCAGTGCCGCACTTTGCCCATGTGGAAAGATTTTTACAGAACCACACTGGATTTTTTTGAAAAATACACTTTAAAAGATCTTATGAAAAAATAACGGAACTATCGCAGAAGCCTTGATAAGAAATCGCGGTGCAACAAGCTGCAGGCGTTTTTTATCAGACCTCCGGCTGCGTTCCGTTGTTTGTTACCATAGAATGTAAATTATAAAAAAATGAAAATTCAAAAATCGGACTAAATACCTATTGACTTAGTAGGAAAAGAGATTTATAACATTATTGAAAACCTACTGGATGTGTAGGTTTTGTAATTCGCACGTAAGGAGTCAGATTATGGCAAAAATATTTACATCTGTTGATCAGCTGATCGGTCACACACCTTTGTTGGAATTGTCAAACATAGAAAAAGAATTCGGTCTTGAAGCAAAGATTTATGCAAAACTGGAATACTTCAATCCCGCAGGTTCTGTAAAAGACCGTGTTGCAAAAAAAATGATTGATGATGCCGAAGCAAGCGGCAAACTGAAGAAAAGTTCTGTAATCATTGAGCCCACTTCTGGAAACACCGGAATCGGTCTTGCAAGTGTTGCAACTGCCCGCGGTTACAGAATCATCATTGTAATGCCGGAAACAATGTCTGTTGAACGCCGCCAGATTCTTAAGGCTTACGGTGCGGAACTTGTGCTTACGGAAGGCGCAAAGGGAATGAAAGGTGCCATTGCAAAGGCTGAAGAACTTGCAAAGGAAATTCCTGATTCATTCATTCCCGGCCAGTTTGTGAATCCTTCAAATCCTCAGGCTCACATTGAAACAACCGGGCCTGAAATTTGGGAAGATACGGATGGAAATGTGGACTGGTTCGTTGCAGGCGTAGGAACCGGCGGAACTGTAACCGGTGTGGGCAAATTCCTCAAATCCAAGAAAGCGGATGTTAAAGTTGCTGCAATTGAACCGGCCGGTTCTCCGGTGCTTTCAACCGGAAATGCAGGCCCTCACAAGATTCAGGGAATCGGTGCAGGTTTTATCCCTGATGTTCTTGATACAAAAGTTTATGACGAAATCGTAAGAGTTGCTGATGCTGATGCTTTTGCAACAGGAAAGCTCATCGGCAAAAAAGAAGGTGTGCTTGTGGGAATTTCTTCCGGTGCCGCTTTGTGGGCCGCACTTCAGATTGCAAAACGCCCTGAAAGCAAAGGCAAAAACATTGTTGTTCTGCTGCCTGACACCGGCGACCGTTATCTTTCAACACCTTTGTTCAACGACTGAAATCAG
>JAKSTU010000065.1 GCA_024402435.1 Treponemataceae bacterium | reverse complement strand
ACGCATACATACAACAATCACAGAACACCTTATGAAGTTCGCTTTGCAGCATAATAATCGATTGCTGGTGTTACAATTTTGGTTGACCTAAGTATGGCGGTCCGTAACTGAAAATGCTTTTATAGTCGGCAGCGCTGAATGGCTTTGTCCTAGCAGGAGTTAAAATTGAATTCTAAACTGATTTTCATAAAAATTGTTCTATTGGTTTTTATTCCGTTGCTTGCAGGCTGCACAAAAAATGCCGCCAGCGAGCAAGTTCATCCGCAACTTTCGGAATCTGCTGCCGGGTTGGAGCAGGTTGCCTTGGAACCGGTTTATGAATGGTGTTCTCTAAATGATTGCTACGACCGGTTGAAAGCCCGCTCCGACCAGACAAATCAGGCAAATCTGTCAAATCAGGAAATACTGTCCTTTCTGGAATCAGAAATGCTTGGAAAACGGATCGATTCCGATCATGTTTACCGCTGGAATTCGTCAATAACCAGAAAATTCGAGAGAGACGGTCAGCTTTGTGTTGCAGCACATGAAGGCCTGATCATCATCTGGTACGCAAAATTCGTCGGAAAAGACGAAACATCATTTGTTCACATTTGCGAAGACGTAGAAGTTCTGCAGTTTTCCCCATTGCAGCGTTTTTTCATGACAGAGGTAAACAATTATTATCCGCAAACTGTTGCCACCTGCTGCACACCGATCGGAATCAAGCTTCTCGACAATGGAGAACCGTTGCCGGTAGACCAGGTTTATACAGCTGATTATGCGGTTTCATTTAATTTTGAATCAGACAGGGTTGTTGTAACTGAAAACACGGAAAAATATAAGATTGCGAACATTGAATAGAAAGAATAAGAAAAAGCGCTACTCATATAGCGCGAATCTTTTTTCTTTGCTAATCTGCGTTGCAGATGTTGCTGATTGTTCTTTTTAATCTCGCGGACTTTTACAGGAGTAGAAAATGAAAAAACTTGAAAATGTTTTTGTGGCTGTCTTAATCATCATCGCTCTGGCGGTTGTCATCACAGGATGCAGAACAGTTGACGGTTCAAAGCACGATATGACAATAAAGATTACCAGTGCATCAGAAAGTGTGGTTTTGTTTGCGGATCAGACTGATGTTCAGCCGGATTCAGACACTGTAAAATGGATTCTTTACAATTCAGAGGGTGATTTGATTCCTGAAGAAGAAGCTTCAATAAGTTATAAAGAAAGTTTCAATGCTTTTTATCTGCAGTATGGGGAATTCAATCTGACATTCAATACAAATCTTGCAGCATACTATCATTTGTCCGCCGAACATCCCTGTACACAGCTGGAAGTTGACGGAACTGATTATGTTTCCTACGACATGTAGCAGAAATTGCGGATTCTCTTGCAGAACCCGCTTGCGGCCACTCTTTTGAACCGCAAAGGATGAACGAATTGCACAAATTGAAAAAACATCTGCCGGTTTTTGCCGCATTCCTGATAATCAGATCGGCAATGCTTTATGGAGCCGCCGATTGGGATCTTCCTGACGTTGCGGATGAATACATCGGAACTTACATTCCGGTAGACATTGAAGAAGAAATCATCAGAACAAAAGATTTTTACGGCGCACTGGAAAAATACGGTTATCCGAATCACCACGATGTTCTGTTTTTGGGAAAAAACAAATGTTACAGCGACGCACATTTTCATGACAGTTATGCAATCAGAAGAAACGTTTTTTCGGAATACAGGTTTGAAACCACGGATGAAGGAAAATTCATTTATGATGAGAAAGGATTCAAATACCGCCAGATAACGGATTTTCTGGATGAATACGGCCGCGGCTACAAGGAATTTGATGATTACGTTTCAAAACTGATTTTTGACGGCATGTACAGTCTGAAAAACGTTAAAGTCACTCCCGGACACATTGAACTTGACGGAGTGAACTACAGCATCAACGATGATCCCACTTTTTTTGACACAACAAATGTCCAATACTGGTTGTGGTCTGAGACGACAAGCCACTGTGCTCTTGTAAGAAACGGTTTGAACGGAGAACTTCACGAAGGTGTCCGGGACGAATACAGAATCTGGTCGCCCAAAGAAGAAGTCAAAGCCATTTACCCGCTCATGTTCCTTAGTTCCGCCGACCCCCTCCCCTGGTTTGATGATCTGCCGGAAAGCCAGTACAGACTTTTGCGCAATCTGGTTTACGCCCGTCACGGCTACATTTTCAAAAGTGCCGACCTGAAAGCAGTTTTCAGTCAGTTCACCTGGTACGAACCGGACCCGCATTTCTCAGAATCCATGCTTTCCGCCGAAGAAAAAGCCTACGTCAAAAAAATCCAGCAGAAAGAAGCGGACCTCAAAGCGAATTGAACAAAGCTCATGCAGGACGGACAACAGCCATACATATTCTGACATTTCTTGACATTCAATCAGGCGTTCGACGCAACCTGCGGTTGCTTCACGAGTTTTGTTTTGCTCGCAATGGCTCGCATTTTTGCAATACAGAAAGTGCCGGTGAGCGTGTGGAAGAATGTCATCCGGACAAACCGCTGTGGACGCGCATGTGAAGACAACCAACCAGCACAAAAATTGGGCAGGGCACCGCAGTCAAGGTTCTGACCGCTCCCGAAATCGACGCACACATCGCTGACTTCGAAAGAACTCATGTTCGTGACAAAAGACCTCGACCATTTTTTCCAAACTTCCTTCCCCGCCCCCAAAGCGTACCTGTGGAAATCACACCCTACCAGCGTAAAAATTGGGCAGGGCACCGCAGACAGATTTTTGTCAAAAACACAATCGCAGCTTGCTGCGCTGTGGCTTTTGACAAAAATCTGACGAAAGGCACCCTGCCCAATTTTTCAACACTTCAAAACAATTTCCACAGGACAGTGATCACTTCCTAAGACATCCCCGCAAATCCTGCAGCTTTCCACCCGCTCCATAAGCCGGTTGTTCACATTCGTATAATCAATACGCCAGCCCACATTCTTTTCCCGCGCATGAAAACGGTAACTCCACCAGCTGTACTGCCCCGGTTCAGAACAGAAATGCCGGAACACATCCGTATAACCCGCTGCAAGGAATTTATCCATCCAGGCACGCTCTTCCGGCAGATAACCGGGATTCTTTTCGTTTGTCTTGGGATTTGCCAAATCTATAGGTTTATGAGCAATGTTGTAATCCCCGCAAAGCACAACATCATAACCGTCAGCCACAAGCCCGTTCAGTTTTTCAAGCATTGCATCGCAAAAAGCCAGCTTGTAGTCAAGCCGTGCGCCCCCATCCTGACTGTTGGGAAAATACGCGCTTATCACAACCAGCTTGCCGAAAAAAGCCATAAGCACACGGCCTTCACAGTCAAAACGCGGATCCCCCGAAAATTCCACTTTGTCAGGAACAGTTTTCGTATAAATCGCAGTTCCGGAATATCCGGCCTTTTCTGCACTGGCCCAAAAAGCAGTGTATCCCTCAGGAGCAGTCAGCGCTTCACCCAACTGATCAGGACGGGCCTTCGTTTCCTGAATGCAGACCACATCAGCCCCGCACTCTGCCAGCCACTTGCAGAAATCCTTTTTTTCAACAGCACGGATTCCGTTTACGTTCCAAGTAATAATCTTCATGCCGCGAGTATAAAGGCGATTGCCGGAAAATTCAATTTCCTGTTTTCAAATCCGAAAAACCGGAGTAATATAGCAAAGTGAACGAAAGCCAACTTTCAATTTTCGGACGCAAAATCTTTTTTGTTGATCCGGCATACAACATCACATCAATGCTCGTGCCGCGACTTGCAGACCTTGAGTACGAAGTTTACATCCTCACCTCCGCTGCCGAAGTTACTGCAGTACTTGAACTTTATCCTCTTTCCATGTGTTTCATAAATGCGGAAGCAGAAAAAACCGTCAGCGAATGGATGAATTTTGTTCACGAACTCAAATCCCAGGAACGTTTTGCAAACGTGATTTTCGGTGCAATGGCAAGAAGCCTACGCAAATCAGAAAAAGAAAGCCTTTCAGTCAACACTGATTTTCAGGGCGGATATCTTAACTATTCGCCTGACATGGACGACCTTACTCATCGATTCGTAATGATTTTTGAAAGTTTCGGAGCAAAGGGCAGAAGACGCTATGTCCGTGCAGACTGCACAAAAGATCCCAACGTTTTTGCGCGGTGCACGCTCAACGGGCAGAAATGCCTCTTCAACCTGCAGAACATCAGCACAGTCGGCGTTTCATGTTACCTGCCGCTTTCCTCAGCCAACGATTTTCCGCCCAACACGCTCCTCAAAGATTTTACGCTGCTTCTTCACGGCATAGAACTGATTGTTGGCGGTGCCGTAATCACCACAAAAGTTGAAGCTGACCGGCTGCTTCTTGTACTGCTTTTCATGCGCGGAATGACAACTTCCATAAAAAACGTAATACGCGAATTCATAAGCAATACAAATCAGCATGCAATGGATCTGCTGATTGCACAAAACCGTGCGCAATCAAATCAGACATAAGGAAAAATGATTCTATGGATTTTGAAAATTATCTGATGTCCCATTCTCTCAAATGGCAAAGAAGAATCATTTCCCTGTTCTTCATGCTTGCAGGAATGATGTTCCTGTCTGAAATTGCCGTTTTCCTCGTCTTTATTTTTTCAGGAACCCTTGATGTTTCTTATGCCGAATACATTCTTTTACGCATTGTTCTTCCGATGGGAATCAATTATTCCGCACTTTTCGCAGCAAGACACATTGTCAGAAAAACGGACTGGTCATACAAAAGCAAAGAACTCGCGGTTGCATACCTCTCTGTCCTTGTAAGTTCCACACCTGCAATCTTCCACAATTATTTCCGCATTTTTCTCGTGGCATTCATCGTGCCGTTTCTGATGAACAGCATTTTCGGGGACTCAAAACTGCTCAAAAAAGTGATTCCGCCCACAATTCCGCTGATGCTGATTTCCTTTGTTTCCATGTGGTTTGACAAATCATCCGTAAACAAGGCAGAAGTCGCTCTCAACATTTTCTGTACCCTGATTTTTGTGTATACCACTTACTATTTTGCAAGAAAACTCGTAAAGGGACAGGCCGAAAATCTCAGGAACATCGTAGACAGCTACAAACGGCAGGAAGAACTGATTCAGGAACTGAAGATTGAACCGCTGACACATCTTTACAACCGGGCGGCTTACAAAGAAACTGTTACAAAACTTTGTCAGCGGGCATCAAAAGGCGAAAATCAATTCAATCCTGTTGCCGCAATAATTGACCTTGATCACTTTAAAAATGTGAACGACACTTACGGGCATCTTGCCGGAGACGAAATTCTTGTTACACTTGCATGCATCATCAAAAGCCACATGGGAAGTTCCCGCAATGCATTCCGTTACGGCGGCGAAGAATTCGTGCTCTTTTTTGAAAACTGTACGGAAGATGATGTCTACAAAAAAATCTCAAGGATTTTGAGTGATTTTTCTGCAACGGAATTTGATTTTGCACCGAAAGTTCATTTTACTTTCAGTGCCGGCATCTGTACTTACAAAGCCGGATTCACTGCCGATGAATGGTTCAACAATACGGACGCTCTTCTTTACAAAGCGAAATCTTCAGGCCGCAACACCATCACCCGTGCTTCATAAGTTTTTGCAATGATGTCGTCCGGAGCGCAGCACCTTGTCATCCTGAGCGAAGTCGAAGGATCTTTCCCACTGATGCCGCAAGGACACTCTTTTAGGAACTGGAAATTGAAATTATGAAATATCAGACAAAAATCATCGCACTTGATCTTGACGACACACTGCTCAAAACTGATTTGTCCATATCCGATTACACGACCCGCATCCTGCAGAAAGCGGCCGACAGCGGAATTTACATTGTTCTCTGTTCAGGGCGCACGAATCAGGCGATTTTTCCCCATGTAAAACGGCTCGGCATGGAAAACCGGCGCACAGGCCGCTTCATGATTGCAGAAAACGGTGCCGCAATCTACGACATGAGTGCAGACCAGTGCATTTATCAGCGTTTTGTTGACCCGGAAATTCTTGTGGAAGCGGCACATGTTTCCCTTGCAGAAGGCCTTACCTGCGAAGTTTACAGTGCAGACACGATTTATACGCCTTTGACGACCGAATGGGTTCAGCAGGATGTTAACCTGAGCGGACTGAAGATAGAAAACCCGGCTGATTATGACAGTTTTCTCCGCGCCCGCAAAAGTTTCAAAATGATTATTCCCGGAGATCCGAAAAAAATCTCGGCTTTGGAACCGGTCATGCGGAACAAGTTCGGAAACCGCTGCGTTGTTTTTACAAGCAAACCCTATTTTCTGGAGATTCTCCCGCCCGAAAGCGGCAAAGGCGAAGCTTTGGAATGGCTCTGCGACAGTCTGAAAATTCCCCGCGAAAATGCAATGGCTTTCGGAGACAGCATGAACGACGAATCCATGATCCGCTATGCAGGACACAGCGTTGCAATGAAAAACGGACTGGACGCAATAAAGACACAGGCCGCCCACATCACAGACTTTACCAACAATCAGGACGGAGTAGCCCGCTTTATAGAAGATTACGTACTCTGACAAAGAGAACTTTTGATAAACGGACACCAATCCGCCCCACAAAAGATTCCGTCTGCTTCCCGGCATATCAGCGCGAATTCTTTTGCATGCCGATAAAAAATGGGCAGAAACCTTCGCCGTGAACCTGTCAAAAGCCACAGCGCAACAACTTGCGATTGTGTTTTTGCCAGAACCCCGACTTCGGTCTCTGCCCTTCCATCTTCTCGCCTACCAATAAAAAAAAGGTCAGAGCCGCAGCGTGGGTTCTAACCGCTACCGAAATCGACGCGCGTAGCGCTAGCTTCGGTAGCGGTCAGGTTCCATGCGAAGGCACTGCCCTTTTTTACAGCAGTTTTATCAGCCAGGCGGAATCTTCTGAATGCACTTTCACAAGACCCCGTTTTTCCGCCTCCAGTGCAAGCCGTTTGAACTGAGTGTACCCGAAACTCCGTGAATTCACTTTAGGCGCAACCTGAGAAAAATCGATGTAGCCCTTTTCATCCCAACTTTTTTCCAGTTCCTTTATCACCGCGCAAAGTTTCTTGAACACAGGCGGCAGTTCCACAGAAGTGGTGCCTTCAATCATCAGCTTTGTGTTGTCGCCGGGAACAAAACGCACGCTTGTATGCTTTTCTGCTTCCCGCACAAAATTTTTCCAGCTTGAATACCCAAGCTTTTCTTCGTCAAAATCAGGATTCAGCAGTTTTATGCGGGTTTTCACACTGCCGGAACTTGCAGCTTCGGAACGGCCGCTTTTTGTCATGGTGGCAACAGTTTCCTCAAGCAGAGCAAAAGCCGCTTCAGAACTCAGTTCCGTGCCGCCATCCCCCGTGTCATCCCCGGATTCAGCAGGAATTGCGTCCTCAATTATGTCGCGGTAATCAGTGTATTCATCAGCCATGGAAACCAGATCAACAGAAGCGTTTTTTGCATCACAAATAATGCGGATGCTTTTTCCCGCCCGGGTCAGTTCCATCAGAAGAGGCCGAAAATCCGCATCACCGGTAAGCAGAGTGTAATGCTCAATGTTGGGATAATGATTCAGAATGTTGAGCCCGTGAGTCACCATTGAAATGTCTGCCGTGTTTTTTATGCCGCTGATGTGAGGCGTGTGGATCATTTCAAAATTGTGCTTGGCAAATTCCTCGCATTTTTCCTTGGGTTTGTGCATCGTCCAGTCGGCAAAAGCAAGAGCGTAGGCAATTTTATAGTCTTCCTCAATCCGTTCGATGATTGATCCGGTCTGTTTGGGCGCCACATTTTCCACGTCCCAAAGCACTGCAGTAAGCGGTTTTCTCTTCATGCTCAGTTTCCTTAAAAAATTCTCGATCGGTCCGCACCGGCGAACAGTTCATAACAGCATTCCGACCATCTGATTTTATTCTACATCAATTCGAGAAAAAAGGCGCAACAAAAACTTCCACCTGCATACAACCTGCTTTCCGAGGTCGGCTCTGCAAATTTTTCATTTGTCGCTTTTTCGTCTGTTGCATTCCCTGCAAAGCATCTGGCAATTTCCAAGTACAGTTTTGCCCCCTTGACTCCATGGCGTAATATGGTCAGCTTCCATTTCAGAAAGTTCAAAATGTCTGTCATGCTCCGGGCAATTCGGGTTTGCGCAAATCCCATTTTGTCTTTCATAAGCCGCAAGCTTCTGACTGTCAGAAAAAGCACGGATCGAAAGATATTTTTCATTCCGTGTCAAAACATAATTGAAAATCCCTTTTTTGTTGGTAACATCATCATCAAGAATAAGCTTTTCAATTTCCTTTTCGATTATATCTGTGTCCAGAACTTTATCTTTATAATCATCATACAGCTCAGCCCAATCAATTCCCTTCATGATTTTTTTTCGTTCTTTTGTATGTTTGAAAGTCCCTTCAACCCAGGTAAAAATCGAATTGAAATACTGCCAAAGGGCGAGCGCGTTTGAATCTTTCTGATGACGTGCCATATAATCTTCAATGCGCCCTTTTGAAATCCACTTTATCGCAGTTTCCAGAAAATCCTGTCTTATCGGAGACCCGTTCACATAATCCCCGGCAATTTTGTAAGCAACACAGCCGTTCTTTGAAAAATATTTTTTCGCATCCGTAACCCAGGAACCGGAATAAACAGCATTCAGAATCTCCTGCTCCGTAAGTTTTTCACCGGCAACATTTATTCGCCTGAACCAGTTTAATTTTTCAGAATCTGTCCCGCGGCAAATGTAAACATTCAGTTCATAATCAAGAATCTGTTTTTTTTCATCTTCCTGCAGATTGTGAAAATACCTCATGTCGTGCGCAAAATCTCCGGCCACATACTGACAAACCGAAATAGTTCTCTGCTGGCCGTCCATCACTTCAAAAGTTCCGTCTGCCCGTTCTGCCCAGTACATCACATTAAGCGGAAAATTCTGAATTATGCTGTCTATTACAAGGTCCCGCTGTTTTTCGTTGTAGACAAATTCCCTCTGATAAGGAGGCCGAATATCAAGTTTCCCGTCAAAACCTTTCACTCCATTTTCTGCATTATCTTCGTAGCCTTCCGTCAGCTGCCGAATCGTGATTTTTCTTGGTTCAATTTTCATTTTGTTTTTTCCTTTTGTCAGGTTATCAGGGCGTTTCCACCGCAAGCGGTGGCCGGGCTATCCGCGGTTCCGGCTTTCGCCTCCATTGGCTTACGCCAACGCTGACGCGCCGCTACTATCCCTAACGCAGTTAGGTCGTGCGCGAGAGCGCACATGTATATAAATTTCTAACACTGTCAGGTTTTTTGCGGATGTTTGTTACGGATGAGGATACGGGCGTATGTTTCCTTGTTATGAATCGTAAATCTCCTTCCTGGATTCGGATTGTCATCTACATATCTGTCAATTCCAATCAATTCAAATTGTTCAGGGTTATATTTGTCGAGAAATGTAATTGGAACACCCATTACCCCTTCATAATCCGAAGGAATGGAATCAACTTTACCAACATTTATAGCATCATAATTATCAAATTCAGGATATTCTTTTTCGTTGTATGTTTTATAAAGAATCAAATTTTCGTGACGTTTTGAAATATCAAGATTCGTATACCAGCAGATGTTTCCCAAACTTCTCCATTTTTGACCGGTTTCATCAATCCAGAATCTTGTTTCTCTAGGTTCAGAATCAGAAGGAACTCTAAAAGACATATCTCCGCTTTTAAATCCCAACCACATTTTATTCTGTTTTATCAGGGAAAATGTTTCTTTATAAGTTACATTATTCTGATTCCCGATAATCAAAAACTTCTTGTCATACTCAATCAGCTGAGCCACATATTCCCTGAACAACGAAAAAGGCGGATTTGTAACCACAATGTCAGCCTGTTTCAAAAGTTCAATACACTCCTGCGAACGAAAATCTCCGTCACCTTTCAAGGGCTTTACTCCGATTTCTTCTACTGTTGGAACAGTTCCGCCGTTTTTCTCACCGCAATATTCAAGATAAATTGCATTTTCACAGTCATTCTGGCTGAACAGATCCCTTTCCTGATTTTTATAGCAGACGGTAATCAGCTTTTTTAACTCCAATTGCTCGAAGTTGTAGGAAAAATAATGAAAAAAATTGCTGATTCTGGGATCGTCGCAATTGCAGAGAACAGTTTTTCCTTTGAAATGACTTTTGTAATGCTTAAGCTCGTTTTCAATGTCAGAAAGCTGAGTATAGAATTCATCATTTTTTGCGTTTTTCGCATTATGCAGCTGTGAGTTTTTGGCCATTTTTCTTCTCTAGAATGTAAAATAAGGTAATTTTATATACAAAAGTATCTTATTTTATCCCTAAAAAATTGTAAGGTCAAATTTTATACACATTCTCCGTTCAGAGACCAAATTTTACTACTATGAAAAAATGAGTTTCGCAGAGAATTTTAGAGATGAATTAAGTTATCAACAGATTTCACTGAAAGAGTTTTCAGCAAAAACGGGAATAAGTGAAAACACTTTAAAGAAATATCGTCCAGGTTGTGAAACTCTTCCGAGCATTGATATTGCCCAAAAAATTGCCTCTGCCCTAAAAGTTTCCCTCGATTATCTTGCCACAGGAAAATCAGCAGAATCAGAAATCCTGTCACCCAAAATAATGGAAATGGCAAAAAAAATGCGCAATTTGAATGAAACCGAAATTGAAGCAATAGGCAAAATAATCGATGCCTTAGTCCAAAAAAAATAACGGAACGCAGCCGGAGTTCTGAAAATAAATCGCTTGCAACTTGTTGCGCTGTAGCTTTTTACAGGTTCACGACGAAGTTCTCTGCACATTTTTTCCTTTTGTATATTTCCTTCATTTCAATTGAATTTTTCAAAATTTGACTGCATAATTTTTTCCGGGGAATTGATTTATGCAGAAACTTTTTGACGACACAAGACTTTTGGACGAAGCTTCGCGGATTAAATACGGACTTTCAGAAGACATAATGATGGAAAATGCAGCCATTTCCTTGGAAAAGGAAATATTTGCAACGGAAAACGGAATTGAGTCAGCCGCTGATCAGAAATCAGTGTGGATTGTCTGCGGCAGCGGAAACAATGGTGCTGACGGTTATGCTCTGGCACGCAGGCTTTCTGGCACAGAAAAAATTTGTCTTACAGTGCTTGCAGTTCTTCCGCCCAAATCCCCGATGTGCCGCCTCCAGCATGACCGGGCGCTCAGAACAGGCGTCACAATTCTTGACAGTCAGAAAAGCGCGGAACTGATTCTTGCAGCCGGCGTGTCTGCCCCTGATACCATTGTTGAATGCATTTTCGGAAGCGGCTTTCACGGGCAGGTTGACCCTCAGCTTCAGAAACTGATTTCCGCACTCAGCAGAACCGGAGCCGAAAAAATTTCCTGCGACATGCCTACTCCCGGTTTTTCGGCGCAAAAAACTGTTACAATGGGCGCACTCAAAACCGCTCTTTTCACTGATTCTGCAAAAGACACTGCGGGAAAAATCATCTGTGCTGACTTGGGAATCAGCCGCACGCTTTTTGAAAATGCTTCAGATTCTGCAACACCGGCCGCAATGCTTCTGGAAGAAAGTGACCTTCGGCTTCCGGTGCGCACAAAACAGAACGTACACAAAGGAACTTTCGGCCATGCAGTTGCAATCCGCGGTGAAAAACCCGGTGCCGCAATCATGGCGGGTATGAGCGCACTCAGTTTCGGTGCGGGCCTTGTAACCCTTGTGGGCACAGCCACAAGCCCTGCCAGTGCAGACGGACTGCTTCCCGTGTACTGTCCGCCGGAACTGATGCAAAGCAGAACTTTGCCTGACAATACTACAGCTGTGGCTTTGGGAATGGGCTTCGGACGGAGCGGACAGGCACAGAAAAACGCCCGCACACTGCTTGAATTTTTGGCCGCAGAAAAATCATCTCTTCCTGTCCTTCTTGACGCTGACATGTTTTATATGGAAGAAACAGCACTTTTTCTTGAAAAACGCTCTCAATCCGGCAGGACAAATCTTGTGCTTACGCCACACCCCAAAGAATTTGCATCCCTTCTTGAGATTTGCGGCCTTGGCACTTATTCAGTTCCGGAAGTCCTTCAGAACCGGATGGAACTTTCCGCCGAGTTCTGCAAAAAGTTTCCCTGTGCCGCCCTGATTGTAAAAGGTGCCAATTCTGTCATCAGTTTTTGCCCCGCACATCATGACAATGTTCAGCACTTCATCAATCCCCTTGGAACAAACGCTTTGGCAAAGGGTGGCAGCGGTGACACACTGGCAGGCCTCGTTCTTGCACTTCTTGCACAGGGCTGCACTCCCAAGGACGCGGCAATACAAGGCTCCCTTGCCCATGCACTTGCATCGCGAAAATCAGT
>JAKSTU010000064.1 GCA_024402435.1 Treponemataceae bacterium | reverse complement strand
TGTCATGTTGAGCGGAATGAGCATAGCGAATGCAGTCGAAACATCTATCCAAACGTTGATAAAACTTTGTCAAGATCCTTCGACAAAAAACTTGTTTTTATTGCTCCGGATGACAATAGCGCGCAAACTCAGGATGAAGTTGCCGCACATGCCTTCAATCAGCGGTTTCCGTATGATGGTGGTTTCGAGGGTCTCAACCACCGCAATGCTTCAGGGTGACAGCGCCATACAAAACTTTACGACAAAAAAACGTTGAGGAAAATATGTTGGAAATAATTGCAAAAATCAATTCTGCAGTAAGTGACTTTATCTGGGGACTTCCCGCAATGATCTGCATTGTCGGCGCAGGCATTCTGCTTACAGTGCGCACCCGCTTCATTCAGGTAAGAAAGTTCGGCACATCCATGCGGAACACAGTGGGAAAAATCTTTGACAAAAAAGCAGCCCGCGACGGAACACTGAGTCCCTTTCAGGCAGTCTGTACCGCACTTGCAGGCACAGTAGGAACCGGCAACATTGCAGGCGTTGCAGGTGCACTGGCACTTGGCGGTCCCGGTGCCGTATTCTGGATGTGGTGTTCCGCATTCCTCGGAATGTGTACCAAGTTTGCAGAAGTTACATTGGCAGTCCATTACCGTGAAAAAAATCAGAACGGAGAAAACGTAGGCGGCCCGATGTATTACATCAAAAACGGACTTGGAAAAAAATGGCAGTGGCTTGCAGTACTTTATGCACTGTTCGGTGTTCTCACGGTTTTCGGAACGGGAAACGCCACACAGGTAAACACAATTGTTACGTCCATTGATTCAGCCCTCATAAGCTTCAACCTTGTGACAGCGGACAGCACGGCAACACTCAATCTGGTTCTTGGAATACTGATTGCTGCCCTTGTTGCCATGGTTCTTCTCGGAGGAATCAAACGCATCGGACAGGTAACAGAAAAACTGGTTCCCTTCATGGCACTGGTCTACATTCTTTTGGGACTCGGCGTAGTGATCATAAACTTCAGAAACATTCCTTCAGTTTTCGGCGCAATTTTCAGAGGCGCATTCACACCGCAGGCTGTTACCGGCGGCGCAGTAGGAACAGCTTTCATGAGCCTGAAAAAAGGCGTTTCAAGAGGAATCTTTTCAAACGAAGCCGGACTCGGTACCGGTTCCATTGCACACGCCTGTGCTGACACCCATTCTGCAACCGGTCAGGGAATGTTCGGAATTTTCGAAGTTTTCATGGACACAATCGTAATCTGTACACTTACCGCACTGGTAATTCTCTGCAGCGGAGTCCCTGTTGCATACGGAGAAGCCGCCGGTGCAGAACTTACGATTTCGGGCTTCACATCAACATACGGCAGCTGGATTTCAGTCTTTACAGCCGTGTCTCTGTGCTGCTTTGCCTTTTCCACAATCATAGGATGGGGTCTGTACGGATCACGCTGCATAGAGTTCATCTTCGGCGACAAATCCGTAAGACCTTTTCTGGTAATCTATTCATTCGTGGCAATCGTCGGTGCCACCATGAATTTGGGACTGCTGTGGGACATTGCCGAAACATTCAACGGAATGATGGCAATTCCCAACCTGATTGCCCTTCTCCTGCTTTCCGGAGTAGTCGTCAAACTGGTCAAGGACAACGTGGACAAATAATCAGCCCAGTTTTGCAAGCCGCTCCAAGAGCATGGGGAATACGGCTTCAAAATCAACACCGTAATTGTTGTGGTCCTCATGAGACAATGTTTCTTTGATTGCGGCCACAACAAAATCGCCTGCCATTGAATAAGCTTCCTTAAGACTTGCACCGCGCATCAGAGCACCAGTAAGAACGCTGGCAAAAATGTCGCCGGTTCCGTGGAAACTCTGCTCGCATTTGTCATGGAAATAAGATTCCTGAGTTCCGGTTGCAGAATCGTAAGAAACAATGCCAAGTTTTCCGTCTCCGTACTGAACCCCTTTCAGCACAATTTTCTTTGCGCCCAAAGCAGCAAGTTTTTTAAGAATTTCTTCTATATAAGATGCATCGTAACCGGATTCTTTGTATTCAAGTCCCAGCATGAAACATGCTTCCGTAATATTGGGAACAACAATGTCTGCCTTTGAGCAGAGATTTCCCATAGCCTTTGCAAATTCCACAGTAAATCCGGGATAAAGTTTTCCGTTGTCAGCCATGCATGGATCAACAATCGCCAAAGTTTCAGGATTCTGGGCCTTAAGATCCGCAATCAGTTTTTCCATCAGGGCAAGCTGCTCAAAAGAACCCAGATAACCGGTGTAAACCGCATCAAAACTGATTTTCTGTTCCTTCCAGTGGTCTACAATCGGTGTGATTTCTGCAGTAAGATCATGAAAAGTAAAACCTTTGAACATTGTGTGAGTTGAAAGCACAGCAGTAGGAATAATCGCTGTTTCAACACCCATAGCCGAAATAATCGGCAGTGCTACTGTAAGGGAACATTTTCCGACGCAGGAAATATCCTGCACAGTTACAATCCGTTTCATGACAAAGCCTCTCGTTCAACAAAATGTGATTAAACAAAATGTGATTACTTGATACAATGAAAGTGACATTATCAAAATATTCAATTATATTTTATTGAATAAGGTCAGTTTATGAAATTCTATCAGCTGGATGAAAAGTCAAAGATTCCCATGTACAGACAGCTTTTTGATGCAATAAAAAGCGACATACTGAACGGTACCATAAAAGGCGGTGAAAAACTGCCTTCAAAGCGGGCTCTTGCAAAAAATCTCGGAGTGAGCATTGTCACCGTTGAAACCGCCTACAGAGATCTTGCCGCAGAAGGCTACATTTTCAGCAGGCCTCAGTCCGGTTTTTTTGCGGAAAATCTTCCTGCATCAGAAAGCCTGGATCCTGCTGCGGCTCTGCTGACACAGGCTGACAGGCCCGTTGAACAGGACAGGAACCCGACAAAGCTGAGCAATGACATTGTGGATTTTGTAACCAACAGCATCGGCGGGGACAAATTTCCTTTTTCCGTGTGGACGCGGCTTGCAAAGGAAACAATGGCGCAGAACCCTGACCAGCTGATGATGCCGCCTCCGGCACAGGGCGCAATGGAACTGAGAAAAGCAATTGCAAAGCATCTTCTGGAATTCCGCGCCATGCAAGTTTCTCCCGAGCAGATTATTGTGGGGGCAGGCACAGAATATCTTTACAGCCTGCTGATCCAGTTTTTCGGCTACCACAGGATTTACGGCCTTGAAAACCCGGGCTACACAAAACTGTCCCGGATTCTGCAGAGTCACCAGGTAAGACAGGAACTGATAAATCTTGACGAAAAAGGCTGCGACACAGAAGCACTGGAAAAATCAGCAGTTGAGATAATGCACGTTACCCCTTCAAGACATTTTCCCACAGGCATTGTAAGCCCCATTTCCCGGCGCATGGAACTGATTGCATGGGCCCATAAAAAGCCGGGCCGTTTCCTCATAGAAGATGATTTTGACAGCGACTTCAAATCAGCAGGAATGACAGCCACACTGCAAAGTCTGGACAACTGCCGGAAAGTGATTTACATGAACACTTTTTCAAAAAGCCTGTGCTCCACAATCCGCATCAGCTACATGATTCTGCCGGCGGATCTTGCCATGGATTTTTCCGAACGGCTGGGATTTTATTCATCTACTGTGCCTGCTTTTGAGCAGTTTACTCTTGCCCGCTTTATTTCAGAAGGTTTTTTTGAACGGCACATTAACCGCATGCGTACAGCCTACAGAAAATGCCAGAGCCGGCTGATAAAAGCCATTGAACAGTGTCCGCAGTCACATAAAGCGGCAGTGCTCAATCCGGACGGAGGACTTTTTCTGCTTGTAAAACTGGAAACGGAAAAAAGTGATTCACAAATGAAAGAAAGCGCACTGCAAAAAGGTTTCCGGGTGAATTTCCTGTCCGATTATTCAATCAAATCCCGTGATGAATCAACAAAAACCCTTGTAATCAATTATTCTTCCATGAACCCAAAAATGATTGAATCAGTTGGAAGCCTCATCTCGGCCTGTCTTGCCTAAAGGACTTTTTATCTTTATTATTGAACGTAATCCTTTTTTTCTGAGGCATATTTTGAAAAAATCCATTTTAGTTTGTGTTTTCCTTTTGACTGCATTTTCTGCTGTTTTTGCACAGATTACCACAGCAAGCAATTATTTTCAGACAATTTCAGAATATTACGCAACTGTAAAAAGTTACGAAGCAGACATAAAAATAACAACAGGAACTTCATCTTTGGACGGCCGGGTTTCTTTCAAAAGCCCCAACCTGCTCCGCATTGATTTTTCAAATCCCGAGTCCCAGGTAATCGTTTATGACGGAAGCCAGCTGACGATTTATCTGCCCAACGCAGACGCCACACTGATTCAGGCCACAGACTCAGACGATTCTGCAGCCGGCGGTGCAAATCTTGCAACACCACAGGGACTTTACCTCATGAACCGCTATTACCACATTGCATACCTTGTAGGACAGAATCCGGTTCCACTTACCGAAGGCTCTTCCGAAAACGTAGTCAAACTGGTTCTCACACGCAAAAACAACTCAGAAAGTTTCAAAACAATCAATCTGGCAATTTCACCCGTTTCCCGGCTGATCCGTCAGATAAGCGCTGAACTTGCATCCACAGGCGAGACATTCACATTCACATTCTCAAATTATGACCTGAATACCACAATTCCCGCCACACGCTTTATTTACGAAGCTCCTTCAAGTTCAAACAACTACACAAATTTCGTATACACCGAGTGAGGTCTTTCAAATGGAAAGTTTCGGAAAACTTCTTTCTGCAAAAAGACAGGAAAAGAATATAGACATAGAAACCGTAGCGCGGGAAACAGCAATTTCAGTCCAGTTTTTGCGTGCTCTTGAAGAAGAAGATCTGGACGTTTTTCCGGCGCCCACTTACCTTACGGGATTTCTCCACAATTACGGTGATTATCTTGGTCTTGATGCAGATTATCTTGTAAAGCTGTATCACGCAAAAGTGCTTCAGGAAACACCGACTCCGGCAGAACTTTTTCACATCAGAAAAAGTGTCTGGTTCTTCATTCTGATCGGTATTCTTTCTGCAGCAGCACTTACCGGCCTTGTTTTTCTGGGAATCTGGGGCTTCAACAAATGGCAGGCAAGCAGAACGGAGCAGATTACCACAATCAGCCTTGAACAGAGAGAAGCGAACACTTTCATCATTACAAAAGAACCCATAACCTGCCGGGTTTACAAGGGCGACCTTCTTATTGTTCCATACGCTTCAGGAAACATTGAACTTAAAGTTCTGTCAACAGACACAGTGCTTTCTCTTTCAACTCCCGCAGGAACACAGATTATTGAATTGGGCGAAGATCTTTCTTTTGACTTGAACAAAGACGGCGTAAACGAAATCAGCGTATTCCTTTCTGACATTTCTGCAGAAGATCCCAACAGAGGCGCAGAAATCCGTCCCATGCTCAAAGACAATTCAGAACCCCTTGCACAGATTGCAGATGATTCAGGCATAGAAAGCGCACAGGCTCTTTCAGCAGTTACAGAACGTGTTCTGATCAACAGCAACCGTGCTTATCCTTTTACATTTTCAGCCGAAATCCGTGACAAAGTTCTTTTTCGTTATCAGATTGACAACGGAGTACAAAGCGAAGAATTCCTTGCCTCAGGTGACAACATCGTAGGTACTGCAATGAACCGCTGCCGTTTTTGGCTGAGCAATGCAGGTGCCGTAAAACTCCAGGTTCAGGGTGACGGACAGACAATTCCCCTTGATGTGGGAAAATCAGGAGCAGTTCTGGTTCAGGACATTCTTTGGGTAAAAGAAAGCGACGGTGTTTACAAACTGATTGTTACCTCTGTTGACTGATTTTTCTGCTTGCGGAGGCGACATGAGCGAAAACACACAGAACAAACTCTTTTTTTTGGATCAGCACGGTTGTGCAAAAAATCAGGTTGACGGCGAACTTCTGATTTCACGCCTTGAGGCAAAAGGTTTCAAAAGGACTGATGAAGCAGAAAAAGCGGATCTTATCATCGTAAACTCATGCGGTTTCATTGAATCAGCAAAAGAAGAATCACTCAATTCCCTTTTTGAAGCACGGTCAGCTTTTCCGGACAAAAAAATCGTGCTGGCCGGCTGCCTTGCAGAGCGTTATGCCGCTGACTTTGCAGAAAACCTGCCTGAAGCCGATGCCATTTTCGGGAACGGAGACCTTGCACTTGTGGACACATTGGTTGACAAGCTTTTTGCCCGCGCAAAAGATGAGGAATCAACATTTGCAGTAACGGCCCCTCAGGAAGGAGTCTGCTGCGGTCCGCGTTCCGAATTCCTGAATTTTCCTGCCAGCGCTTACGTAAAAATCACTGAAGGCTGCAACAACTGCTGTTCTTTCTGCGCCATTCCGCTGATTCGCGGTGAACTCAGAAGCCGCAACAGAAAAGAAATTGTTGAAGAAATCAAAACCCTTCTTGAAAAAGGCATTTTTGAAATCAACCTTATCGGGCAGGATCTTGCCGGTTACGGACGTGACGGAATTGCCCGCGGTGACAGCGGAAATGCCGCATATTTTGCAGAACCGAGTCCTTTGCGCCTTCTGCTTGAAGACATTTCCGCACTCAAAGGCGATTTCTGGCTAAGACTTCTTTACATTCATCCCGACCATTTTCCACGGGACATTGTGCCCGTCATAAAAGCGGATCCGAGACTGCTTGCCTATTTTGACATTCCTTTCCAGAGCGGAAGCAATCAGGTGCTCAAGGCAATGAACAGAAGCGGTTCGGCACAAAACTATGCAGAGCTGACAGACTTTCTCCGAAAATCCTTTGACGGAGATGTTACGCTCCGCACCACATTTTTATGCGGTTTTCCCGGTGAAACAGCAGACAATGCAAAAGAAACAGAAGCTTTTCTTTCACAAGTAAAGCCTGACTGGTCAGGATGTTTTGAGTACAGCCGGGAAGAAGACACTGCTGCCTACAGCATGAAAAACCAGGTGCCTTTCAAAACAGCAAACAAGCGGGCGGAAAAACTGCGTTCAATGCAGGAAAAGATTTCTGCGGAAAAACTTTGCCGGCACATGGACAAAGATTACACCGTCCTGATTGAAGAAGTGATTGACGACCCTGAAAATGATGCAGGAATCGCACTGGGCCGCTGCTGGTTCCAGGCTCCTGAAGTGGACGGTGCAACAGTAGTCCGCTATGAACTTGATGATCCCAAACAGAAAGCACGGATTTTTGCCGGTTCTGTTGTAAAAGTACACGTTACAGGCGTAACCGGATTCGATCTGGATTCAATCCTGCTGTAAGGAACCCCGATGAACGATGCCTCTTATCTTGAGAACCTGAACCCTGAGCAGAAGGCTGCAGTAACTCACACAGGTTCCCCTCTTCTGATTCTTGCAGGAGCCGGAAGCGGAAAAACCCGTGTAATAACTGCAAAAATCGCTTACCTTATTTCTGAACAGAATGTGCGGCCTTCATCGATTCTTGCCGTAACCTTTACAAAAAAAGCCGCACGTGAAATGCAGGAACGCGCAATGCGCTTTGACGAACGGGCAGCTCGTTCACAAATCCGCACATTCCATTCATTCGGCTCCTGGTTTCTGCGCTCCTATGCAGATGAAGCCGGCATTGACCGGAATTTTACAGTTTATGACGATGATGACATGGTCACACTGATTACAAAAGCCGCACCTGCAATCGCAAAGAAACAGGCGGCAGTCTATGCCCACAAAATCGCTTTGGCAAAGGATTATTGTCTTCTTCCTGACGACCCGGATCTTGTGAAAATTGAAAGTGACAGCGAATTTCCCAAAGTTTATCAGGCATATCAGGAAAGGCTTCGCCAGACCGGCAATGTGGATTTCGGGGACCTTATCATGCTGCCGGTACTTCTGCTCAAGGACAATCCGGCCATTGCGGCAAGCATTCATTCCCGGTTCAAAGTTGTAATGGTTGACGAATATCAGGACACAAACGTGGCACAGTTCATGCTTCTGCAGCAGCTTGCCGGTCCTGACACTTATATTTGCGTTGTAGGTGATGATGATCAGTCAATCTACAGTTTCCGCGGTGCTGAAGTTCAGAACATTCTGACTTTTGAAAAACACTTTGAAGGAACCCAGATCATCAGGCTTGAAAAAAACTACCGTTCAGTGGAACCGGTGCTTGATGTGTCGAACGCGGTAATTGCAAACAACAGGAACCGTCTTGGCAAAACACTGGAATCCGTGCGCGGTGAAGGCAAAAAGCCCAAACTGGTTTTTCTGGCAAATCAGGATGAAGAATGCACTTTTGTTGCCGAACTTGTGGAAATGTCACACAAAAAAGGCTGTCCGTACAGCGATTGGGCAGTTCTTTACAGGACCAACGCTCAGTCTTTGGGATTTGAAACCGAGTTCCTGCACCGGAAAATTCCATATTCTGTAGTCGGCTCCCTTAAATTCTACGAACGCGAAGAAATCAAGGATATTCTGGCTTATCTTGCTTTTGCCGTTAATCCCAAGGACGAAATTGCTTTCCGCCGGATTGTGAACAAACCTGCCAGAGGAATAGGCGGCGTAACTCAGGACAAAATCGTGGACTTTGCACGGGAACAGGCAAAAGACGCACTGATTCCCATTGCAAGTCTTCTGGAAGCTGCCCGAAGCATGAGCGGGCTTTCGAAAAAAGCAAAAGAAGGACTGAAGGATTTTATCGCGCTGATTGACGGTTCCCGGCAGTCTCTTGATGCCGGAGACGAAAAGGACGACAACACCCCTGTTGAAGAGTTGGCTGCTTTGGCTGATGGAATCAGTTCGGAGGACTCCGGCAATTCTTCGGAAAACATTGCTGACGGTGTGACATCCGCTGATAAAAGTTCTGCGGCCGGCTCAGTCAAGCTTTCCAAATTCATTGAGGACCTGATCAAAAAAACCGGGCTTTCCGATTACTACGAAGCTCAGGACGAAATTTCAGGGACACAGCGGCTTGCAAACCTTGAAGAACTCTGCAACAGTGCGGCAACTTATCCTGCAAACACCGCCGGCCTTCTGGAATTTCTTGACCACATTGAACTTGACCGGACACTGGAAGACCCCAATGCAGAAGAAGACCCGGATGCGGTAACACTGATTACAGTACACAACACCAAGGGACTGGAGTTTCCGCGGGTTGTGATTACTGGCATGGAACACGGAGTTTTTCCGCGGACTGACAAAGTTGATGATGAACTGGAAGAAGAACGGCGGCTTTTTTACGTTGGCATTACCCGCGCAAAAGACGAGCTGTATCTTACAAGCTGTGCCACCCGGCGCATGTACGGCCGCACTGAATACATGACACCCAGTCCTTTTTTGGGCGAAGTGACACCGGAAAGCGTAAATGTTCTCGGAACACAACCGGCTGCATACAAGCGGATGATCAGATCAGCGGCCGCCGGAGAAAGCCCCGCAATGCCGGTTGACCCGCTTGCAGCCCGCTGGAAAAAAGGGCGCAGTGTTTACCACGATGACTACGGAAGCGGAGTGATTGTTGCCACCGGAACCACTGACGACAACGAATATGTTATTACAGTGCGCTTTGAAACCGGCGGCACAAAGCGCTTTCTGCCCAAGTACCAGGCAAACCGGCTCATGCTTGAAATGTGAGCGGCAGCCTGAATCAGATCAGAATCAAAAAAATCAAATTCCGTAAACCCGGCTGGAAGTGATTTTTCCGTCCTTCCAGTCAATGTCCACAGCCTGGCGGCCTTTTATGCGGAGACCGCGGACACTTCCGTCTGCAAACATGGGCGGAAGCGCAGGCAGCAGTGTGACTTTTCCGCCACGGTCCTGAACCAGCATGTTGGCAATTCCGGCCGTACCGCCGAAGTTTCCGTCAATCTGGAAGGGAGGATGAGCGTCCCACAAGTTGGGATAAGTGGAGCGTTTAAGCAGCACTTCAAGGAATTTTCCCGCATTTTCGCCGTCGCCAAGAATGGCAAACATGTTGATTATCCAGGCACAGCTCCATCCGGTGTAACCGCCGCCATTTTCCAGACGGATTTCAAGTGAACGCCGGCAGGCTTGGGTAAGTGCTTCATCACCGGCAAACACTTCGCCGGGAAAAAGGCCGTACAGGTGAGAAATGTGTCTGTGTCCGGGTTCGCATTCTGCAAACTCTTCGTTCCATTCCAGAAGCTGACCTTTTGAGCCGGTCTGAAAAGGCGTAAGATTTGCCAGAATGTGGTCAATGCGTGAAAGAAGCTCAGCGTCCCCGGCGCTCAGTGCAGAGGCGGCGGGCAAAACTGAAGCGGCCCCACAAGGTTTACCGTTGCCGGAAACTTTATCCGCGTCACAAGCTGAAGGCGCGGTCACAGCTTTACCAGTTGCGTCACAAGCGGGCAAAGTTTGGGCAGCGCCCAAAGCGGAAGGCGCGGCCACAGCTTTACCAGTTTCAGCAACAGCTTTACCAGTGGCGGTATCCGCAGCAAGTTCGGCAGACACGGCTTTGAAATGTCCGAAAACTTCCCGAATCATTGCAAGATCCATGGCGCAGTTCCGGGCCACAGAAGCTTTTACGGGTTCCGCAGTTTCCGGCGCCCAGAAATTGTTTTCAGGCGAAGTTGAAGGACAGGTTCCGAAAAGCCCGTCATGTTCCACAACAAAATCTGCAAGGAAAAGGGCGCATTCTCTGAGCACCGGATACAAAATTTCTTTAAGGAACACTTTGTCCCCGGAATACTCGTAATAGCGGTACAGTTCCTGACAGAGCCAGGGACCGCCCATTGCCCAAAGTGACCAGACTGCAACACCCGGATCCCCTTTTGTCTGTCCGTAAATAATTCCCATGGGATTTGTATTCCGCCAGAAATCCACATTGTGATGCACAACAAATCCCCGGCAGCCGTAATGAACCTGTGCTGCAGACTTTCCTTTTTCAGAAAGGTCTTTTACAAAATCAAAATAAGGTTCCAGACAGGATTCAAGTCCGCAGCTGAGTGCAGGCCAATAGTTCATCTGTGCATTGATGTTGGTAGTAAAATTGCAGCTCCATGGAGCCCTGAGATGCCAGTTCCAGATTCCCTGCAGGTTGGCCGGCTGGCTTCCTGTCCGTGAAGAGCTGATGAGCAGATAGCGGCCGTAAGCAAAATAAAGTGCATAAAGCCCCGGATCTGCTGCTCCGTTTTTAAGTGCTTCAAGACGCCTGTCTGTTGCCGCGTCCAACTGAGGCCCAAGATCAAGTTTTACAGTATCAAAAATTGATTTGTAATCAGCACTGTGGCGTGCAAAAGCGGATTCAATCAGTTTTTCCGCCTGAACCGCACCGGATTCAGGAACAAGGTCAGCAAACAAATCAGCTTTGTCCAGTTCTGCATCCTTTGCGGCACTGAACGCCCGGAATTTGATTACCAGCTTTGTTGCACCAAAAACAGCAAAACCGGCTGCAGAATCAGAAGAATCAACAGAATCAGCAGAAGAATCCCCGGCGCAGGCAGAAACAGTTCCGTCACAGGCAGCCACAGCAAAGGCGGCACGGAAAAATCTTCCCCGTGTTCCCTGCACTACAGGTTCCGGAGTGTCGCCCAAATAAGAAGGATCCACGTGTTCCGGACACTGACCGCGCACCATAAGCCGTGTTCCCTCGCAAGTCACATTGTGAACCAGCTGGCTTTCAAAGCCGATTCTGCAGTCAAAAGCCTTGTCCGCCTCAAAGCAGAAATAAATCGCGTCATCAGGAAAACTTGCAAAAACACGGCGGTAAAAATTCACGCCATTAAGAGAATATTTTACGGAAGCCAAAGACTTATTCAAATCAAGGCTGCGTCTGTAGTCTGAAATTCCTGTTCCGCCGGCGCCTGTTCCGGAAGCCCCGCCAAAATCCACAAGCAGATTTCCCAAAGGCAGATAAGATTCTGAATATTCGCCAAGACAGTGCTCGGTGGCCACCTTTTCCGCTTCCACATATTTTCTTTCAAAAAGCAGCTTCCGCACCTGTGGCAGATAATCCGCCGCACCGTGATTATTTTTGTCACGCTCCCAACCGGACCAAAGGCAGTCTTCGTTAAGACCGATTTTTTCGCATTCAGGATTTCCCCACACCATTGCACCCAGACGGCCGTTTCCCGCAGGAAGTGATTCTTCCCATTGGCCGGCAGGCTGTTCATACCATAACTCAAGGTTCTGTGATTTTTCGTTTTCGTTCATGAATCCAAATTAGCACAGTTTTTCGGGTTTTGATAGTGTAAAATGGACGATGGAGCGAATTTGCGGATTGTGCACCGGGTTCGGAATTGGCACGGAAAACTCACCGAATATCAGGGCAGAACAACAAACATGGCGTTCCCGGCCGCAAAAGCAGCCGGTCGTGCGTTCCACCCTTCGCTAACGCTCATCCGCTTCACTCATCCGTAACCTTCGGTTACTCCTTCGCTCCAGTGGACTTCGGGGTTCCATGCACTAACGCAGGCATCTGTTGGAAAAAACACCCCAAGTCATTATAATCCTTCAACAAGGAAAACCCGAATGAAGAAAAAGTTTTTAT
>JAKSTU010000063.1 GCA_024402435.1 Treponemataceae bacterium | reverse complement strand
GGAGCTTTTCATTGCCGGGCAGAAAGCTGCAAGAATCTATTCGTTCAGAGATTTCAGGAATTTCAACATTGCATGCGACTGGGAACTGATTGCGGACGAAGCGGTGCTCAGACTGCTCAGGATTGCAAAAAAGACGGACTGGAAAAAGGAAGCCCGCTATTACTGTGGCTGCATAAAAAAAGGGGTAAGGTACAGCTATCTGAATCTGTACAGAAATCATGAAAACGCAGTCAGTCTTGAGGCTTTTACGACGGATGCAGACGGAGAACAGTTTCTTGACCACCTGGATCTTAAGCCGGTAATTTGGGAACGGAGTGCAGAAGAAGAAGCGGAACTGGAACAGAAATTCTTTTGTTGATTATGAAACAACAAAACCTGAAGAAAAGTTAGTTAAAACAGCAGATGCTGTTTATGTAAAAAAAATAGTGATAAAGATGGATTCTTGGTTTACAAATATAAGGATTCTAATAATAAATGGTCTGCTTGTTTTATTATTCAGAAGGCGATGGTTATGGAAAAATCAGTTTTGAGGCGCAGAACTTAAAGATTGTGCAGTCAAAAAAGCAAAAAGAATTGATTGCTGACTTGGATCATGCTTTTGATACTTCTTTTATGGCCAAAATGAAAAATGAAATAATACGATAAAGGCTGCCCGGAAGTTGTTGAAAACTTCAGAAAGGGCAGTCTTTGTTTTTTATCAGTTGTAGGGTTTGCCGGGAAAATAACGAGGGACAGATTTTACATAATTCTGATATTCGGGGTATTTTGTCTTGCTGATCATTTCAGCCATGGTGGAACTTCCCAGGAAAAGTGCGACCAACAGAAGTGCCCCGATGATGCTCCAGTTGAAAATCCCGATTCCTGCGGCAATACTGAAAATGTAACAGCCGATCCATGTCATCTGTTCGCCCAGGTAATTGGGGTGGCGGGATCTTTTCCAGAGTCCCGTTGTATTGAATCCTTTATTGTAAGGTTCGGGGAGTTCTTCCAGTTTTTTCCCTTCATTCAGAAGTTCGTATTTTTTTGACTGAAACGCCCATTGCTGTTTGTCTGCAACAGTTTCCCAAACAACAGCACCGGTCATGATGACGGTTGCAAGGATATCAATCCAATTCAAGGGAGCATCGGAATTCATGGAGACAAGTGCGGGAAGTGTGGTAAGAAAAATCAGAACATTCTGGTAAATCGAAATAAAGAAAAAATTGAAGATGAACCATTTCCAGTGTGGCTGGAATTCTTTTCTTTCACGGAGATATTTCCAGCGGTAATCTTCTTCGCCGGCCCAAAAACGGATTGAATAAGCGCCTTTTTTTGCAAAATTGTAAGTAAGACGTCCGCCCCAAAAAGTTGCAATTGCAGCAATAATAATCAGGCGGATCTGAAAACCGCTTTGAACTGCAATAATCCAAGTGTAGACTTCCGGTAAAATGCTCCAGAGTTTGTCCATCTGGCTATAATTTCCGGACAATTCTCCGACAATAAAGCAGTAAAGGGCACTGCAGGCAACAACGGTGAGAAGAATTTTCAAAGTTTCAATCTGAGCGGGCTGAAGAACCGGCCCCACAAGAAAGTAAAGAATCGGGCATGCAATGACTGAAAGCCCGATTACAGTAGCTAATAAAGGTGTTTTCATGTGGTAAGTTTATGAGAAAAGACCGTTTATGAATACTATAAGCATTGAATAAAAAAAAGTTTTTTTCTATGTTTTTTGGGGAAAAAGAAATGACGAAAGACGAACTTGATGTATTGATTGAAGAATCCTCTGAATTGGTAAGAATTATTGAGAAAAGCGGATGCCTGGAAACTTCGGAATTTGATTCTGAAAAAATCCGGAGCTGTATTTATGAACTGGCGGAAACTTGCGTTGTCAACAAGGATGAAAGCAAAGCTTTGCTGGAATGGATGGATAAAAATGAATTTTTTGATTCGCCGGCATCGACAAAGTTTCATGGGAATTTCAAAAGCGGGCTTTGTGTCCATTCACTGATGGTGACCTACCAGGCATTGAAACTGGCACCCGCTTTTTTTTCTGACTGGATAAGGTCAAAGACGGCGGATAAGTTTTCTTTTACGGCGGAAGATGTTTTTGTGGCAACCATTGCACATGATTTTTGCAAAGCCGGTTTTTATTCAACAAGTTTCAAGAATGTAAAGGACATTTTTGGAAACTGGAAACGGACTCCTTATTATACGGTAAAAAACGAAGTGCGGAATTTGGGACACGGAAACGAATCTGTGCTTTTGCTGCTTGAATCAATGCCTTCGTTCATAAAAAAAAGACCGGTTCTGGAGGCGATAAGCAGGCATATGGGATTCAGCGATTTGTCTGATAACGAAAAAATGAACTATTCCAATTTTTTGTCAAATCCTTTGGTGCTGCTGATTCAGTTTGCTGACCAGAGTGCAGCAGGCTGGTACGACCTGTAAAAAAAATGCCCGCTCTCAAAAGTGAATTGTGATTCAAACTTCTGGAAGCGGGCAAATCTGATAAAGTCAGAAAAAATCAGAATCAATCAGTTCAATTGAAGTAACCGCAATTCCAGCGGAGTTCATTGCGGAACTGCGGAACTGTGGTGTTCTTGTCGATGACGACGCATTCAATGCCGACCATTTCGCACCAGTCCCGGATCATTTCGGTGCTGATGATGTTGCTGAATGCTGTATGATGACCGCCGCCAGCAAGAATCCAGGTTTCTGCAGAAGTTTCCAGATTGGGTTCCGGGCGCCAGAGCATGCGTGCAACGGGAAGTTTGGGGAATTCTTCGGGCGGTTCCACAACTTCAATTTCGTTGACGACACAACGGAAGCGGTTTCCAAGGTCAACAACGGCGGCGACAACTGCTTCACCTTTGCTTGCAGTGAACACAAGCCGGGCCGGATCTTCTTTGCCGCCGATTCCGAGAGGGTGAACTTCGATGCGGGGCTTTGATACGGCAACCTGCGGATCAACTTCGAGCATGTGGCTTCCGAGGTTGAGACCGTTGTTTTCTTCCAGATTGTATGTGTAGTCTTCCATGAAAGCATTGCCCATTCCGTCTTTTACAAGGCCGGCAGTCATTACTTTGAAAGTGCGGACCATGGCGGAAGTTTTCCAGTCACCTTCTGCACCGAATCCGTAGCCGTCAGCAAGAAGACGCTGGATGGCAAGACCGGGAAGCTGCTTCATTCCGTGAAGATCCTGGAAGTTTGTACAGAGGGCACTGGCTCCCACATCTTTCATCATTGCGCGAAGACCGAGTTCGATTTTTGCCTGCTCGCGGATATGGGCGCGGGTAAATTCTTTGTCATCACCCCAGACGATCTCATATTCTTTTTCGTAAACAGCAAAAAGATCATCGATTTCTTTTTCTGTAACTTTGTCCATGTAGGCGACCAAATCACCGATTCCATAGTATGGAACTGACCAGCCGAACTTGATCATTGCTTCAACTTTGTCTCCGTCGGTAACGGCAACTTCACGCATGTTGTCGCCCAGACGCATTACTGTCAGCTTTTTGCCGTCAGCAACTGCAGCAGCAACGCGCATCCAGTCTGCAATGCGCTTGCGTGTGCGGGCCTGTTCCCAGTGTCCTACAACGACTTTGCGGGGAAGGTCCATGCGGCTTGTAATGTGTCCGAATTCCCGGTCACCGTGAGCACTCTGGTTAAGGTTCATGAAATCCATGTCCATTGTGCTGTAAGGGATTTTTTCGTTGAACTGGGTATTCAGCTGGAGAAGCGGCTTTTTCAGTTCTTTGAGGCCGGGAATCCACATTTTTGCGGGGCTGAATGTGTGCATCCAGCAGACGATGCCGGCACATCTGTCGTCAGCGTTTGCTTCTTCTATGGTTTTGCGGATTGTCTGCGGTGTAAGCAGTGTGGGCTTCCAAACCAAGTTGCAGGGCATTACAGGATCTGCTCCCATGGCTGCCACCATTTTTTTTGAGTCTTCGGCAACCTGATCCAAGGTTTCCTGTCCGTACAGATCCTGACTTCCTGTCAAAAACCAGAAATCGTATTCTTTCAAATCAATCATTTTCGTTTCCTTTCAAGAAAAATCTTATTTGAGTGCTGCAATTGCGGCTTTTTCAACCGGCAGACCTTTTGTGTAGCGGTCAAAGAAAACGTTGAATCCTTCAATGTCTTCTTTTGTGGCTTCTACGGAACTGATTTTTGCTGACGCAAAAACGTCTTCGGCAAGGAAATCTTCCAGTTTGCGGCCTTTTCCGTTGATCATATAGGAAGCCAGCAGTGCCATACCCCAAGGACCGCCTTCTCCGGCTGTTTCCATTGCAGAAATCGGTGTGTGCATTGCTGCAGCCATACAAGTAAGACCGACTTCTGCAGTTTTGAAGAATCCGCCGTGACCTGTAAGTCTGTCGATTTTTACGTTTTCTTTGTCAAAGAGGATGTCCATTCCTGTGCGGAGGGCTCCAAGAGCGGTGAACAGCTGTGCGCGCATGAAGTTTGCCAGTGTGAAGCTGGCGTTCTGTTCGCGTACGAAAAGCGGGCGGCCTTCGTTGATTTCGGTCATGCTTTCGCCGGAAATGTAGTTGTAGGGAAGAAGTCCTCCGCAATCTTTGTCTGCTTTGAGTGCTTCTCCCAGAAGTTTGTCATAAAGTTCGCCTTTGCTGATTTTGAAACCGCAGGTTTCGATTGCGCTGCCGAAAAGACGGATCCAGTTGTCGTATTCACCGGTACAGTTGTTTGCGTGGGCCATTGCTGTAAGTGCTCCGCTGGGTGTTGTAACCAGGTCGATTTTTCCGTTGTATGCTGCAGAAAGGTCTTTTTCAAGAACAACCATTGCAAAAACAGAAGTTCCTGCTGATACGTTTCCGGTGCGGGGGGCAACACTGTTTGTGGCAACCATACCGGTTCCTGCGTCACCTTCTGAGGGAGCAAGCGGGCAGCCGCATTCAAGATCACCTGCGGGGTCAAGGAATTTTGCGCCTTCTGCAGTAAGTGAACCTGCGTCTTCTCCGGCACAGAGCACTTTCGGAAGCACATCTGTAAGTTTCCAGCTGAATCCGTAGGGAGCAATCAGTTTGTCGAATTTTTCAACCATGCCGGCATTGTAGTCTTTTGTTGCAATGTCGATGGGGAACATACCGGAAGCATCACCGACGCCGGTAATTTTTTTGCCTGTGAGCATCCACTGAATGTATGCATCAAGTGTTGCTACATAGGCAACGTCTTTTACGTGGGGTTCTTTGTTAAGAATTGCCTGATAAAGGTGAGAAATACTCCAGCGTTCCGGAATAGGATAGTTGAACAGGGCAGAAAGTTCGGCAGAAGCCTGACCTGTAATAGTATTGCGCCATGTTCTGAAAGGAACGAGAAGCTGGTCATTCTTGTCGAAGGCAAGATAACCGTGCATCATGGCACTGATTCCCAGCGCACCGAGTTTTTTGAGACTTACGCCGTATTTTGCTTTTACGTCTTTTTTCAGTTCAGCGTAACAAGTCTGAAGACCATTGTGGATTTCATCCAGTGAATAAGTCCAGATTCCGTCAACCAGTGAGTTTTCCCAGTCAAAAGCACCGGAAGCCACAGGTTCCATTTTTGAATCGATAAGGACAGCCTTGATACGGGTTGAGCCGAACTCAATTCCCAATGCTGCTTTGCCTTCTTCGATTTCTTTGGCAATTTCTTTTTCTCCCAACATCATAGAACATTCTCCTTAAAATATATGTCTATAGGTATTTGAATCACTTCTTCAGTTTCGCGGCCCATAAGCTGCCGCCGGTACAAAGTGTTTACAGCAAGGCTTCCCTGATTCTGCGGCCCCTGACTGATTACGCAGGCAACGCTGCCTTGCTTTATGCACTCCACATTCTGCGGTACAAGATCGTAGCCGATGAGAGTAACTTTTTTCAGTTGCGGCCGGCTGCTGAAAAACTCTGCAACCTGATGGACAGCATCATTGGTTACGAAAATGCCCGAAAGATCAGGACACTCAGAAAGAACACGTTCGAGAAAAACTTCCAGGTTTCCGTCTTTGCAGTAAAAATCTCTGACTGTGAATGAATTCCTGTGTTCTGCTTCAAAATAGGCGGAAAAACCGCGGGACCGTTCTTTCAGGTTGTAGGCCGTATGAAACTGAATGCTTGCAAAACAGCCTTTTGCGGGGCTTCCCGATGCCATGTACATCATCCGGCCGGCACAATATCCTGCTTTGAATGCATTCTGAACGACTATTGCAACAGGGGAGGCGTCCGGCAGAGACGAGTCCACAAAAACGTAGGGCTTGTCGCCCAGTTCTACCGCAAGCTGCAGCATGTCCGTCTGACTTACAGGAGCGATAATCAGAGAATCCACATTCTTTGCAAGAAGACTGCGTCCTTTTTCAAGGCAATCACCGGTTTTCATGCGGTCGAATTCTGCAAATTCCAGTTCCACATTGAAAGCGGCCAGTTCTTTTGCGGCTTCGCACATTCCCTGGTACTGCATGTTCCAGTATCCGTATTCGCTGTTCAGGGTGGGCAGCAGGGCTCCGATGACATAGGGCTTTCCGCGTTTAAGCTGCCGTGCAATGGGATTGGGCTGATAACCGTATCTGGCCACAATGGTGTTGACTTTTTCTACGGTTTCCTGAGAAACCCGTCCCCGGTTGTGGAGAACACGGTCAACAGTTCCGATTGAAACTCCCGCTTCTTTTGCAATTTCGTTGATGGTCATTGGAAATGCCTCTGCTTGCGTGTACGTTAACGCAAGTATATAGCATGCAAATCAAAAGCACAATAGGAGGAAAAAGGGGAAAAATTATAAATCAGTGAATAGTAAAGATTGCAAAACATGTAAATGATTGCGTAATTTTCAACAAAACAGTATATTATGCGGCATGTTAGCACAAGTTCTCGCAGTCATCATCTTTGTTGTAATGTTCTTACTGATCATTCTTGAAATTATCGAGCGCCAGTGGACAACCCTTATCTGCGGCGCACTTACACTTGTTCTTGTTTTCGGACTGGGAATGCACAGCATGGAAGCAGCTCTGAAAACACTGAATTTTCAAAGTATTTTTACACCCGGTTTTTGGTACGCGGCCGGGGCAGCAGAGGAATCATCCTCCGGAATCAACTGGGCTACGATCATCTTCATTGCCGGAATGATGGTCATGGTAGAAGGCATGGCCAGAGTGGGATTTTTCCGCTGGCTCTGCATGCTGCTTGCAAAAGCTGTAAAATATCGGGTTCTGCCGATTTTTGTAACTTTCATGCTTATGTCTGCCGTGCTTGCAATGTTCATTGACAGCATTACAGTCATTCTTTTCCTGGCAGCAGTTACTGTAGAACTGAGTACGCTGCTCAAATTCGATCCGGTTCCGATGATTCTGTCAGAAGTTTTCTGCGCAAACCTGGGCGGAAGTGCAACAATGTGCGGTGACCCGCCGAACATCATCATCGGAACATCTTTCGGTTATTCTTTTTCAGACTTTATCTGCAACACAGGTATTATTGCAGGAATAAGTCTTGTATTCATTGTTGTTTTCTTCTTTTTTGCCTACAGAAAGGATTTGAAATCAGGCGGGGAAGTTGATATTTCAAAAATGCCGACTCCTGAAAGCGCAATCACGGACAAACCCGGATTTGTTGTAAGCACTGTGATTTTTGCACTGGCAGTTGTTCTGCTTGTTACACACGCAACCACAGGTCTTACGGTTGCCACAATCGGTGCCGGAATTGCAGTGATTACCCTTGTAAGTGCGCCTCGCCATGCTCTTGAAATCCTGAAAAAAGTTGACTACAAAACAATCCTGTTCTTTATCGGGCTGTTTGTAGTTGTAGGCGGCCTTGAAGAGACCGGCATTCTTGAGATCATTGCAGGCTTCATCGGCCGCATTTCAGGCGGAAATCCGTATCTTATGATTGCAATCATCATCTGGGTAAGCGCAATTGCAAGTGCATTCGTAGACAACATTCCTTTTGCCGCCACAATGATTCCCGTTATTCAGACACTTGCCGCCACAACCGGTGTAAGTCTTGAGACAATGACATGGGCGCTTTCCATGGGAACCGACATCGGCGGAAGTGCTACACCCATCGGTGCCAGCGCAAACGTTGTAGGAACTTCAGTTGCCGCAAAAGCCGGACATCCTGTCAGTTGGGGAAGATATTGTGCAAAAGCGGTGCCTGCCACAATCATCGTTATGGTAATCAGTACCGTATACATTTTTGTTGTCTACCTTTAAATGGTGGCTTACAATAAGAAATATAAAGACAGAAAATATCTGAAAAATCGGAGCAATCAATGAACAGACAGCTTATTGTTTCCATCGGCCGTGAATACGGAAGTGCCGGACGCGAAATTGCAGAAAAACTGGCAGGGAAACTGAATATTGAACTTTATGACCGGAATCTGCTTGATGAAGTTGCAGATACGAAAAATGTGAATACAAACGATCTTGAAAAATATGACGAAGTTCCAAAAAAACGCTTTTTCAGCCGTACAGTCCGCGGATACAACAATTCTCCTGAAGCGAATGTTGCAGAGCTTCAGTTTGCGCTGCTCAAATCCAAGGCTGCAGATGACGATTCTTTCGTTGTTGTAGGCCGCTGCGCAGATGATCTTTTCCGCGGAATGCCGGGCTTTGTTTCTGTTTTCATTTACAGCGATACAAAGTCAAAAGTTGAACGTATAATGCGCCTGAAAAATCTTGATGAAAAGCAGGCTCTTCACAAAATTGAACGCCATGACCGTAAGCGCGCAGCTTATCACAACTATTTTTCCAAAGGCGGAAAATGGGGTGAACGTTCCAATTATGATCTTTGCGTGAATTCCGGAGTTCTCGGAATTGAAGGAACTGTTGATTTCCTTTACGACTACATTCAGCGCCGCGTTAAAGACTGATTCTGCGGCTTTGTCTCAGTATGGCTTGCGGGGTGATTGGCAAAAATCGGTCTGATTTGCAAACCCTTGCATAATCACTTCTGCAATCCTATACTGAATTCATGAAGTTTTTTTCAAAAAAAAGCAGATTCCTTCTGCTCCTTTCAATTTTTACCTTAATTGTTTATACAGTTTTTCTGTTCTGGTTCGGCAATATAACCGGTAATCCCGGTCTTTTTGCATGGCATCCTGAGTTCAATGCGATTTTTATTGTTCTGATCTGTCTGGTTGTGCTGCCGGTTCTGTCACTTGTTTTCCTTCTTTTTGCAGCAGCAAAGGCACGCTGTGTCAAAGGAGCGAAAATCTTTGCATGGATTGCAGATCTTCTCTGTGTGCTTGTTGCATTGGGTTTTGTCGGTTATTGTGTGATCTGCGGTCATTATGTGCCTTCAAACCCTGCCCGTCTCAACAATCCTCTGAATCTGGAAAATCCTCCTTCTCTTACGCATATTGCGGTTTCAAGCGATCCTCACTGGCACGCAGATGAAGCCAATGCAGAAGCCCGTTCCGAAATAATCAGCAGAGTGGGCCGGTCTGATTATGATGCATTCTTCTGTCTTGGGGACATAAGCGACTTCGGAAGTACAGCGGGCTGTTACGAAGACCCGGTAAAAGAACTGAATGCGGGGCTCAAGGACATGCCTGTTCTTGGTGTTCTCGGAAATCATGATGCGCTTATAAACGGGCGCTGGGCTTTTCAGGATTACTTCAACGGAAATCCGAAAGCTGATCTGAACTACACTTTTACTTCCGGCAAAGTTCATTTTATCGTTCTGAATCTGCTTTGGGGCGACGAGGAATTTACTCCCAAAGAACGTGAATGGCTTGTAAAACAGCTTTCTGCAATCCCGAAGGACGAGACTTGTGTTGTAATGTCCCATTGTTTCTACGTTTCAAGCGGTTATTACGAGCCGGAAACCGACCGCATCTGGTACGACAATCCTTCCATGATGGCAAATCTTTGTCCGATTTTTGAAGAATACGGTGTTGATCTTGTTCTGTCGGGTCACAATCATCTTATGGAAGTTCTTGAAAAAAACGGTGTAACTTATGCAATCATCGGGGCAATGGGCGGAAAACCGGATCCCATAGAAGTTGTTTCTCCTTACTCAAAATGGCTTCAGCCAAGTACTTTCGGCTGGATGGACATTACTTTTGAAGACGGACTGATTTTTATGGAATTCATGGATCAGAGCGGAAAAAGCCTTTTGACTTATACGGTTTCTGCACGGTAAAAAAAGGAGACTTGATTTTATGCCCGCACTTTCTGACAGAACTGCAAACTTTACTGATTCAGTAATCCGGCGGATGACACGGATTTCCAACAAATACGGAGCGGTCAACCTGAGTCAGGGGTTTCCTGATTTTGAACCGCCCGAAGCGATTCTGAACCGGCTTGCAGAAGTTACGGAAGAAGACTTTCATCAGTATGCGATTACTTGGGGCGCACAGAATTTCCGCGAAGGTGTGGCAAGAAAATACGAACATTTTTCAGGGCAGAAAGTTGATCCCAACAGCGAAGTTGTTGTTACTTGCGGTTCAACGGAAGCAATGATGGCTTCAATGATGAGCGTGACGAATCCCGGAGACAAAGTGATTGTATTCAGTCCTTTTTATGAGAACTACGGTGCAGACACGATTCTTTCCGGTGCGACTCCGATTTATGTGCCGCTTGTTCCGCCGTCTTTCTGCTTTGATCCGGAAGTTCTGGAAGATGCTTTCCGTCAGAAGCCGAAGGCAATAATACTATGCAATCCGTCAAATCCCTGCGGCAAAGTATTCACTTATGACGAACTGAAGCTTATTGCTGATCTGGCAACAAAATACGACGCCTTTGTCATTACGGATGAAGTTTACGAGCACATTCTGTATGCTCCGAACAGACATGTTTACATGTCAACGCTTCCGGGCATGAAGGACCGGACCATTGTCTGCAATTCCTTGTCAAAAACCTATTCAATAACCGGATGGCGTCTGGGTTACACCATTGCAAATCCTGAAGTTTCCGAACGCATTAAAAAAGTGCATGATTTTCTTACAGTTGGGGCCGCTGCTCCGCTTCAGGAAGCCGCCGTTACCGGGCTGAACTTTGGTGATGATTATTACAAGGAACTGCAGAATCATTACACCCATATGAAGAATCTTTTCTGCGGCGGGCTTCGGAACTTGGGGCTTTCTTTCAACGAACCTCAGGGTGCCTATTATGTTCTTCTTGACATTTCGGAATACGGCTGGAAAAACGATCTTGAGTTCTGTGAAGCACTGGCAGAAAAAGTGGGTGTGGGCGCGGTTCCAGGTTCCAGTTTTTTCAAAGAAGATGTGAATCATCTGATCCGCTTCCACTTTGCCAAAAAGGACGGCACTTTGAACGAAGCGCTCAACAGGCTTGAAAAAATCAGTCTGCTGAAAAAGTAACTCCAGTCAGTGCAGGGCTGACAAGACCGCCAGCTGGCGTCGCTGCACGCGCAGGCGGCGTGCAAAAATAGAATAAATCCCTATCTTGTCAATAGGAAATAGAAACTGATATAATCACCTCATGAACGGAATTACTTATGAAGCCCAGAATCTTCCGCAGGCCGGAGACACTGTTCTTGTCGGAATGAGCGGAGGCGTGGATTCAACACTTACGGCACTGCTGCTCAAAGAAAGAGGCTGCCGCGTTATCGGTGTAACAATGAGTCTTTGGGACGGCTCTATTGTAGAAATCAAAAATGAAACCAACCGGACAAAAATCAAAGAAGCCTGCTACGGCCCCGGGGAAGAAGAAAATATAGAAGAATGCAGAAAATTCTGTGCAGCACAGGGTTTTGATTATTACGTTGTAGATGCAAAAGAAGCCTACAAAGCGATGGTTCTGGAGTATTTCAAGAAAGAATACCGGAGCGGACGGACTCCGAATCCGTGCATCATGTGCAACCGGAACATCAAATTCGGTGCCATGCTTGACGGTGTTGCAAAAATGGGCGTCAAGTTCGATTATTTCTGTACAGGCCATTATGCAAAGATTGTCCGCCCTGACACGGGACTTTTCGGCACTGATCAGCGTCCTTTCATGATTGCAGGTGCTACCGACGTTACAAAGGACCAGACTTACTTTCTTTACAGGATTCCTTCGTCAGTTCTTGAAAAAGTGCGTTTCCCGCTTGCAGAAATCAGAAAATCAGAAGTTTTTGAACTTGCCAGAAAAGCAAATCTTGATGCGGCAAACAGGGAAGAAAGTCAGGATTTTGTAGGCGAAGAATATCGTGATGCGCTTTTTGCCGACAAACCGAGCATTCCCGGCGACATTATTGATCTGGACGGCCATGTGCTCGGACGCCACAAAGGCATTGAGCATTATACCATCGGCCAGCGCAAAGGTCTTGATGTTGCTGTGGGCTATCCGGTTTATGTTCATTCCATTGATGCGAAAAAAAATCTGGTAGTTCTTGCCAAAAACGAAGACTTGGATTCCCGCGCTCTGGTTGCCGACGATTTTGTGTGGCCCGGAGATGTGGAGCCGCCTGAAGGAACAGAAGTTGATGCACTGGTAAAAATCCGGCTGGCAAGCAGACCCGTTCCGTGCAAGGTTTCACGCTATGTGCCGGCAGCGGATGAATCTGCGGAATACAAAGGTCAGCCGTGGCTCATCACCTTTGAAACGCCTCAGCGTGCGGTGGCTCCAGGACAGAGTGCGGTGCTGTACAAAGACGGTGTAATCATCGGCGGCGGTGTAATCAGCAGAGGAATCAAATAATGCTTGTTTCAACCCGCGGGCGTTATGCAATAAGAATAATGCTGGAATTGTGTTCCAGAGAACCCGGAGAAAGAGTTTCTCTTGCGGAACTTTCTGAAAAGCAGGGCATTTCGCTTAAATACGCCGAAGCCATTGTGTCCCTTCTTGCAAAAAACGGGCTTCTGGACGGACAGCGCGGAAAAAGCGGCGGCTACAAACTTGAAAAACCTGCTTCAGAGATTAAAATTGCTGAAATACTGACTCTTGTGGAAGAGTCCCTTGCTCCTGTTGCCTGCCTTGAATGCCCGGAAAACAAGTGTGACAAAGCGGGAGAATGCAAAACGCTTCCAATGTGGGCTCATCTGGACAAAATGATTTCTGATTATCTGAACAGCGTTACTCTTCTTGATCTGCAGGAAGG
>JAKSTU010000062.1 GCA_024402435.1 Treponemataceae bacterium | reverse complement strand
TTCCTTGCCGACTTGCGCGTGTAGCGACGCTAGCTAGCGGTTTTGGCAGTTGCGGCTGACTGATATTATTTATAAATATATGAAAAGGAAGCCCGCGAGTGACTGGCAGTTGCGGGCTGACTGGCAGCATTTGTAAAAAACAACGGAACGCAGCCGGAGTCCTGACAGGAAATCGCTTGCAACTTGTTGCACCGCAATTTTTTGTCAGGATTTCGGCGATAGTGCAGTTGTTTTTTGCCATTGGTGTAATATATGGAAGAAAGCCCACGATTGACAAAACACCCGAAAATAAATCGCATTCGACAAAGCTTTCAAAATCCGCTAGAATACTTAACGATTCTGTTAAATGGAGTTTTTATGGCTATCAACTGTGGTATTGTAGGACTGCCCAACGTAGGCAAGTCCACTATTTTTTCTGCTCTTACAGCAGCTCCTGCCGAAGCGGCAAACTATCCTTTCTGTACGATCAACCCCAACGTGGGTATTGTTGATTTACCTGATTCACGCCTTGACTATCTGGCAGACAAATTCGTTTCAAAGCGCAAAGTTCCCGCAACTGTTGAGTTTGTTGACATTGCAGGACTTGTAAAAGGCGCTTCAAAAGGTGAAGGTCTTGGAAACCAGTTCCTTGCAAACATCCGCGAAGTTGGCGTTATCGCTCATGTTGTACGCTGTTTTGAGAACCCGGACATTGTTCACGTAAACAACAAAATCGATCCTGCTGATGACATTGAAACAATCAACATGGAACTTGCTTTTGCAGATTTGGACACAGTAAACCGCCGTGCAGAAAAAGCTTCAAAGCTGGCCCGCGTAAGCAAAGAAGAAGCAAAAAAATCAGAGCAGATGCTCAATGCCATTGCAAAAATCAAACCCCTTCTTGAAAACGGAAAAGCAGCCCGCAATGCAGAACTTACTGAAGACGAAGTTGCAGCACTTTATGACTGCCACCTTATTACAATGAAACCTGTTCTTTACGTCTGCAACGTTGACGAAGAGGGAATGAAAAACGGCAACAAATACATTGAAACCGTAAAAACAATTGCAGCAGAAGAAAAATCTGATGTTGTAGTAATCTGCGGAAAATTCGAAGCCGAACTTGCAGAAATGGGTGACCCTGCTGAACGCCTTGAGTTTTTGGGAGAACTTGGTCTCAAAGAAAGCGGACTTTCAGTTCTTGCCCGCGCCGCCTATCATCTTATGGGACTCCGCACATTCCTTACTGCAGGACCGGACGAAAGCCGCGCATGGACAATTCACGCAGGCGACACAGCTCCAAAAGCAGCCGGCGTAATCCACACGGACTTTGAAAAAGGATTCATCAAAGCAGAAGTTTATTCATTTGAAGACCTTGTTACATACGGCAGCGAAGCAGAAATCAAAGCGGCCGGAAAATACCGCATAGAAGGAAAAGAATACATCGTTCAGGACGGAGACGTAATTTTCTTCAAATTCAACGTGTGATTCTCGGACACTAATTTAATTACGTAATAGACGCTACCAGGAAGGCAGCAACTGCCAAAACCGCTAGATATCGTCGCTACACGCGCAAGGCGTCATGGAAACTATTATTCCGCCTTGCGAGTGTTTTTGTCAGTCGCTGTCTTCCTTCCCGAATTTTATACATATAAACTGTTACTGTCCTCAGCGTTTTCTTCCGCGAAGATATTTCCGAACAAAAAAAAGGCAGCATTGGTGAAGAAAACTTCAGATGCTGCCTTTTTTTTGATGCCCGCAAGTGGCGTCAGGTTTTATTCGTAATGCCAGTCGCTTCCGTAATATCCCCACAATTTGCTGTAAGTTGAGCTTGAAGGAGAAAGCGACGCCACATAAATGTGTTTTACGGAGTCTGTGTTGCCGTATGCCCAGACACCCATAATGATTCTTGAGCCGAAAGAAGCGGAAGCATTTCCTTCTGAGGCATCTTTGAGAGAAGGTGCAGAACCGGAAAGACTGATTTTTTTGTATCCGTAACTTGTTGCCACAAAAATCTCTGATCCGGAAACAAAAAGTGATTTAATCCCGTTTGAACCTACGGAAATGCTTTTCTTTCCGGCAACGTCAGCAGGAGCCGCATAATCCACAGATTTGCTGTCATAGGCGGCCGTATAGATTTTGATTCCGTCAGAAACAGAACATTCGTTTACGGAAAAATAATCAGTGCCGGAAACAGAAGCCGCCGAATGAAGAATCTGGTCGTTTTTGTCACTGAACAGATCCGTGACAGTTGTTTGCAGCACAGGATCTCCGGTTCCGTTCAACTTGTAAGTAATCCCTTTTGAAGAATCTGCAGGATTCGCAAAACTGATGTAGGCATTGCGTCCGTCAGCAGCATTGAACACACCGTTGTCAAAGAAACCGGGATTGTAGTTCACGTCAAACTCTTTTACATTTTCCCAGTCAGCAGAAGAAAAATCCGGTTTGTCCAGTGAAGTCGAAGTTGCGGCAAAAACTTTGTATTTTCCACCGACTCCGTCGCTAAGAACATACAGAGTGGAACTGTCGCTTACAACACGCACAACTCTGCTGATTCCGGCAGGAGAAGGGATTTTTTTCCATGAATTTTTTGCATTCAGGTCCTTTGACCAAAGATAACCGTTGGCTGTATAGATTTTGCCGGCAAGCGGAACCATTGAAATGACATTTCCGTTGATCTGGCCGTCAGAAAGCACAACTTCCTGATCAATGTTGTAGAAAATCGGTTCCTGGGAACAAGCCGTAAAAGCCAATGCAAGAACAGTCAGAAACAGAACAGCAGAATAGAATTTATTTTTCATTTTATCCTCACTTTAGAAATGGCAGCGGATTGCGGCCTGAATGTCCGGAATCACACCCAAATAGTTGTAGTCGGGATTGCTGTAGAACTGGGGCAGAAGGAATACACCGGCAGTAGCACCGAAAGACCACTCCTGAGAAAATCTGTAGAAAAAGCCGACGGAAGGTTTTGCCGCAATTCCGAAATAAAACCGGTCCGTATAATTTTCAAAGGCAACACCAAGACCGAAACTTACGGGAACTTCGAATTTTCCGAATTCAAACTGCCAGGTGGGTTTTAAAAGAACAGGAACAAAATAGAAGACATTTCCTGCAATTGTTCCGCAATAAGAAAAATTCACTTCTCCGCCCAATGCCAGATTGTCACTCAGAAACATTGAATAGCCGATGGTTCCTGATCCGCCCAGTTTGAGATTTTTCGGAGCAGCAGGAATTACCATTGCAATGTTGAACTGAACATTCTGGTCACCTTTCTGGTTCTGTTTGTAGACAGTTTCGGAATCTGCCAGAAGGTCATCTGCAAAAGCTTCTTCGGATTGGGCAAAAATTGCACTGCAGCACAAAATCATGCACAGAGCAAGACAAATCAATTTTTTCATGGGGCCTCACTTTACAGTATGGAAAACGATACTGAAATTCAGTACACTGAATAATACAGAGCATCAGTAAAAAATTCAATTATGGCCGTTGTCCGGCCTTGTGAACCGCTGTTCATGAGAGTTTTTTACCGCTCCATTGATACGCATTAAAACTAAACACTTTTGGCGGTCAACAGTTACACTCAATCACACTGCAAGAGAGGAAAATCATGGCAGCAACTATCATTGACGGATTTGAAATTGCCCGCGCCACACGGGAACGCATTGCAAAGGAAGTTAAAGAATTGAACAAAAAAGGCATTCAGCCCTGCCTTGCTGTAATTCTTGTAGGAGAAAACCCGGCTTCTGTTTCTTACGTTACCGGCAAACAGAAAGCCCTTGCAGAAGTGGGAATGGTTGACCGTTCTCTTCACTTGAGCGAAAGCACCACAGAAGAAGAACTTCTTGGAATAATCGACGGACTCAACAAAGATCCTGATGTTCACGGGATTCTTGTACAGCTTCCACTGCCCCGCCATATTAACGAAGAGCGTGTCATAATGGCAATCAGTCCGGAAAAAGACGTGGACGGATTTCATCCTGTAAGCGTCGGAAATCTTGTAATCGGCAAACCTTCTTTCCTGCCCTGCACTCCTCACGGAATAATCGAACTGCTTAAAGTGAGCGGAATTGAGACAAACGGAGCCCGCGCAGTTGTTGTCGGGCGTTCCAACATCGTAGGAAAACCTGTGGCCCTTCTTCTTGCACGCCGTGACTGCAATGCAACTGTAACAATCTGTCATACGGGTACAAAGAATCTTGCGGAAATAACAAGACAGGCTGACATTCTGATTGCAGCTGTAGGAAAACCTGCCTGCATTTCGGCAGACATGATCAAACCAGGTGCCGCAGTAATTGACGTGGGTGTAAACCGCATTCCCGACAGCACGAAAAAAAGCGGATTCCGTCTCGTTGGCGATGTGGATTTTGAAGCTGCAAAAGAAATTGCATCTTTCATTACACCGGTTCCGAGAGGCGTTGGCCCCATGACAATTGCAATGCTCATGCAGAATACGCTGGAAGCTGCCCAGAACAGACTCTGATTCGGAAAACTTGCAACAAAGGACGGACTGCAATTGCGTGACATTCAGAATGAAAAGGACACTAGAGAGATTCCTCTTGAAAAAGTCGGTGTAAAAGGACTTAAGTATCCTGTAAAAGTGCTGGACAAACTGAACAAAACCCAGATGACTACGGGAACTGTGGATCTGTTCGTCAACCTTCCCCATGATTTCAAAGGCACACACATGAGCCGCTTCATCGAAGTTTTTCATGCTTACCATGATGACCTTTCCATGAAGCAGTTTCTGACAATGCTTGAAGACATGTGCAGACGGCTTGATGCACAATGCGCCTTCGGTACCATGACATTTCCCTTTTTTGTTGAAAAAGCAGCACCTGTAAGCGGCCAGAAAGGAATGATGTGCTACGAATGCACATACGAAGGAAAAGTTTCTGCAGCGTCATCAGGTTCAAAGGGTTCGACCGATCCTGCCGCTCTGATACCAAACACAGGAAGCGGCCGTGAATTTGCAGTAAGCATTGCAGTTCCTGTAACAACCCTTTGTCCATGTTCAAAAGCGATAAGCCGTCAGGGCGCCCACAACCAGCGGGGAATTGTCCGCATCAAAGTGCGGAGCACAGGATTTTTCTGGATAGAAGACATTATTGAAGCTGCCGAAAAAAGCGCCTCATCTGCAGTATATTCCCTTCTCAAGCGTGAAGACGAAAAATTCGTTACGGAACAGGCTTATGACAATCCCCGCTTTGTAGAAGACGTGGTCCGCGAAGTTTATTCCGCACTGAAAGGATTCCGCACTTCAGAAGGAAACCCGCTTTTCTGCTGGTTCAGTGTGGAAGCGGAAAACTTTGAAAGCATCCACAATCACAATGCCTACGCCTACACTGAATACCGGGCGTAAAACGCTGCACCGCAGAAACTCACATAAGCGGTGCAAACAGTTTGCAGAAACTCCACAGAGTCCTTCGCAGAATGAACGCATTGTCCAGTTTGTCTTTTTCCATCAGCTTTGACCGGCTCTGATCCTCCATGAAGATTCTGCAGTATTTCTGCGTAAAAGGTTCGTCATAGAAAACCAGATTCATTTCAAAATGCAGGTCAAAACTCCGGGTATCTATATTCGTTGTCCCCAATGTCATGATCCGTCTGTCAATCATCAGCATCTTTGAGTGGATGAAGCCGGGATAAGCGTAGAATTTTACGCCGAAACCCATCATGTCGCGGATGTATTCAAAAGCGGCGGCTTTGACATAAGGTTTGTCCCAATGTTCCGGCACAATTACGCGCACATCCTTGCCCGAAAGAGCAGCCACTTTGAGCATGTCAAAAAAAGGTTCGTCCGGCGTAAAATAAGGCGTCTGAATGTAAACCGATTCTTTTGCATCCATTACCATGCGCACCATGAAGTCATGGATTTCGCGCCGGCTTTGGTTGTTCGGTGCCGAAGTAATCAGCTGTGTGGGAATGCGTTCATCACCGGGCACATCGTTTTTAAGTTCGTCAAGAATTTTTTTGTTCAGCTTTTCAACTTCACTCATGGGAATAAGTTTTGCAAGCTTTTCTGCGTTTCCCATTGACTTCCGGCCGATGGCGGTTCCATACCAGTCAACATAAAAAGTCAGAGCAAGACTGTGAACAACTGAGCCTGTCAGTCTGAGGTGCGTGTCACGCCATGGAATATCCTTGTTGCAATGAAGCCCCACAATGTATTCATCCCCCACGTTCATGCCGCCCATGTAACCGATTTTTCCGTCTATTATCACGTTTTTGTGGTGATTGCGGTAATTTACAAGAACAGGGGCACCGAAGCGGATGGGATAAAAAGGACTTGTCGCACCGCCTGCAAGATCCAGCTGAAGAAAAAAACGTGCCGGCTGCAGAAGGCTGCCCAAATCATCGTAAAGAAGCCGAACATCAACGCCCTGTTTTGCTTTGCGGCAAAGAATCTCCATGATCCGGCGGCCTATATTGTCCTTTCTGAAAATGAAGAATTCCATGTAAATGCTTTTTTCGGCCTTCTCCAAATCTTCGCAGAGTTTTTCGAACATGTCTTTGCCCCAGCAGAAAACTTCAACCGATTCCGTAAAAGTAATTCCGTTGGAAAAATGATTCAGATTCATGGAAATCAGGTCTTCGTAATCAACAAGCAGCCTGTTTTGGAAATTCTTCTTGTTCTTCTGATAAAATTCCCGCTGTTCTTCAAGAAAATCCTTTGATTCTGTCTGAATGTAACGGCGGATTCTGTCCATTTTTTTCGTGCTTGTAAAAAAATTGCCGCTGAGCACAATGTAAAGAAAGATTCCGATACCCGGCAGAACCATAAGTATCAGAATCCATGCAAGGCGGGAAGTAGGTTCCTTGCGTTCAAAAAAGAGGACGAACACAAGGAAGACAAGATTCAGAAAATTTATTGCAATGGCAAGAATATCAAAAACATCGAATGTCATAAGCTGTCAAAACCGTAAAAGGCCTTCAAAGCGGCCGCTTCGTTTTTCAGAAAAAGTTTGAGAAGCATGCGGTTACTCCCCAAACTCCAGGTTTTGCGCTGTCCGCAAACATTGTGTAATCTGCCCCGATTGTAAACAGAGCCGTAGATTTTCCAAGAACCAGATTGACTTCTGCACCTGCACTGGTTCTGTAAAGCAGGGAATTTGCCCAAAGACCAAAAGATGCAAAACTGTTCTGCATGATCACAGCAAGGCCGAATTTTGGCGTAACCGTTGAAAAATCAAAAGGATCTGCAGGATTTCCGGAAACCAGTCCGCCGTTGGCAACAAATGTAACGAAGTTTGTCTTTGCTGAAAGAAGGACTGCAGCTTCAAAACCCTGTGCGTCGTAACAGTCTGCAAAATCCGGGTCATAAGCGCCGGAAAGCCCCAGAAGGATTCCGCTTGAAACAGCAAAATCTTTGCCGGAAACAACTTCGGCTGAATACTTTACGGAGCCGCCCACAAAGAACGGCAGATCTTCGCCTTCTGCCAAGGGTGAAAAACCGCCTGCCAAAGACAGTTCCCAATTGTTTCCGAAAGTTCCGCCCAAGTTCATGGAAAGCGGCAGAGCAAACTTTGTTCCGTCAGTAAGGAAGCGGCCTTTGAAACCCATGTTCAATGCGGAAACTTCGGAAGCGGAACAGCATGCCACAGCACCGATGCTTTTTCCTGAAAGTCCTGCTGCCGAAAGATTGAAGACAATGGAGCTGTCTATCTCAAGTTTTTTTTCAAAGGCAACAGTTTTCTCAGTTCCGTCCGCATTTCTGCCTGACAGAACCACTTTTGCCGTATAAACTCCGTCGCCGAAAGGCTGCCCTTCTTTTGTGCGTCCGTTCCAGGCAAAACTCTGATTTTTCTGAGAGAAACCTATTATGGTGTCCGTAAAAAGCACCTGTCCCCGGGAATTTTCCACTGAAACCAGCGCGCTTCCCGGTGCAGAAACGGCAAAATTTATGTTTGCAAAACCGTGTCCTCCCGGATTCCGCGGATTGAAGGACAAAAGCTCTGTCGAAGCAGAAATCAGTCTGAAATCATCTTTTTCAAGCACCAGATTTGCTTCGGAATAAAAAGTCCTGTTGACAAAAACATCGCAGGTTGCCGTTTTATAACCGAAAGCCTCAGCAGAAACATGATGAATGCCTTCTGAAAGTGCAAGAAGCACTGAACTTTTTGCGCCGCTTACAGGATAAGATTCCCTTTCCTTGTAAGAAGACAGAGGAATGTCGTCAATCAGAATCGTACAGTCAGGAATGTTTGCGCTTATCAGAAGATATCCGGTTATTTCTTCCATTTCCAGGTAATAATCGTTGGAATGCCCCGCAGACACCATGATTGCGCATTCTTTCTTGTAGTAGCCTTTTTTTGAAAGAACCAGTCTGTATGTTCCAGGCTCCGGGTTTGCAAGAGTAAAAGGCGTTGTTCCTCTAAGGATTCCGTTCAGGTAAACTTCTGCACCGCTTACGTTTGAACGGATTGAAAGCCCTGTCACAACAGAATCATCTGCAAAAAGAGGGAAAACCAGAAACAGAGCAAATGCAGACACTGCAATCATCATGGAAAAAAAACGTTTTCTATTCATATTATTCATTATATTCCAAAATAATTCCAATGCCAACAAATCAGAAAAATCAGTCCGGATTTCAAGTTTACATATTCGCTTGAATTTCGGATTTGCACATTTCTTACAGTACATACAATAAAAAAAATTAACGGAACTACCGCCGAACTCCCGTTATTTTTTTACACTTCATATATTGCAATTAAAAACAACATTCAGACTGCATGCAAAGATTACATTTCGTCACATCCACTCTGCTCTTCTTCGGAAAAAACGTCAGTTTTTTCCAGAAAACTGAAAAAATCAGTCCGGGTAATGATGATGTGGTCAAGAAGCTGAATGCCAAGAAGCCGTGATGCGCCAAGAATTCTTCGTGTGGTTGCATAATCGTTGGGAGAAGGCGTTACAGATCCCGAAGGATGGTTGTGTACGATGATGATTGCCGCCGCTCCGTCCACAATAGGATCCGCAAAAAGGTCCCGGGGATGGACAAGTGCCCGGTTCATCGTTCCTACAGACACGACTTTTACCTTAAGTACTTCCCTGGCACCGTTCATTGAAACACAGAGAAAATGTTCCTGTTTCTCAAGGGAATAACTCTGCACAAGGGGAAGAATGTCAGAAGGATGATTTACCTTGATATCCCTTGTTGCAGCAAAGCGTCTTCCGCATTCAAGAGCGGCCAGTATGCAGGCGGTTTTTCCCTGTCCCATTCCGTCAAGTTCAAGCAGTGCGTCCTTCAGTTTGTCCGCCGGTTTGCTGTGAATCAGAAAGAGCACTTTTTCCGCAAGTTTTGCAACCGGAACTCCTTTTATGCCGGTTCCCAAAAGCAGCATTATAAGTTCCTTGTCCGACAGCACGGATTCTCCGAAAGCAACAAGCTGTTCCCTAAGATCCGGCTTTCCATCGCTCCAGAATGATTTTATTCCCTCTAGGCAATAAGTGTTTTCGTTTAATTTCATACGTAAATATATTTTCAGTTTTTTTTCAGAAAAAAATCAAAAAATCCGGCAAAAAAGAAAAAAAATCAGAATAATCGTTACGTCTCAGATCGGTGCGTGCAACGACGCCAACCAGCGATTTCGTCAGTCTCTGACTTACCGGCACAACACTGCCCCACTCAACTCATAATACCACACACAACTCACCCTTGAACTTTGCACAGATTTTCAGTAATATATTGCAATTTTACACACACATTTTTTATAGGAGTCAGACATGGCGTATTATTTTGAAGAACCGTCCCACACATTCGGGGAATATCTGTTGGTTCCGGGCTACAGTTCTGCAGAGTGCATTCCTGCAAAAGTTGATTTGAAAACTCCAGTAGTCAAATTCAAAAAAGGCGAAACACCGGCTCTTACAATGAACATTCCGCTGGTTTCAGCCGTAATGCAGTCCGTTTCTGATGACAAAATGGCCATTGCTCTTGCAAAGGAAGGCGGCATTTCTTTTATTTACGGAAGTCAGTCCATTGAAAACCAGGCTGCAATGGTTGCCCGTGTCAAAGGCTACAAAGCAGGTTTCGTAACAAGCGATTCAAATGTTAAACCCGGTGACACACTTCAGACAGTTATTGACCTCAAGGAAAAAACAGGTCACTCAACAGTTGCAGTTACAGAAGACGGTTCTCCCAACGGCCGCCTGATGGGTATCATCACAAGCCGCGACTTCCGTGTCGGTCATGCAGACCTCAGTTCAAAAGTCCGTGACTACATGACACCTTTTTCAGAACTGATTACAGGTCTTGACGGAATTTCACTGAGTGAAGCAAACGAACTGATCTGGAAGCACAAACTGAATTCACTGCCCATCATTGATTCAAACGGATCTCTCAAGTCACTGGTTTTCCGCAAGGACTACGCAAGCCATCAGGAACATCCGCTGGAACTGCTGGACTCAAAACAGCGTTACATCGTCGGTGCAGGTATTAACACACGCGACTACATGGACCGTGTTCCCGCACTTCTTGAAGCCGGTGTTGACGTAATGACGCTTGACTCAAGCGAAGGCTTTACAGAATGGCAGCGCCGTGCACTTCATGACATTCACGCAAAATGGCCGGAAGCAAAAGTTGGTGCCGGAAACGTTGTTGACCGCGAAGGATTCATGTTCCTTGCAGAAGCTGGTGCTGATTTTGTAAAGATCGGTATCGGCGGCGGATCAATCTGTATTACACGCGAACAGAAAGGTATCGGACGCGGACAGGCTACTGCAACAATTGAAGTTGCAAAAGCCCGTGACGAATACTACGAAGAAACCGGTATCTATGTTCCGATTTGTTCTGATGGCGGTATTGTGCACGATTACCACATGACACTTGCACTTGCAATGGGTGCAGACTTTGTAATGCTGGGACGCTATTTTGCCCGCTTTGACGAAAGCCCGACCCACAAACTGATTGTAAACGGCAACTATGTAAAGGAATACTGGGGCGAAGGTTCCAACCGCGCACGCAACTGGCAGCGCTATGACATGGGCGGTGCAAACAAACTCAGTTTTGAAGAAGGCGTTGATTCATACGTTCCTTATGCCGGAAGCCTTCATGACAACGTAACAATGAGCATGAGCAAAATCCGCCACACAATGTGCAACTGCGGTGCGCTCACAATTCCTGAACTGCAGGAAAAAGCAAAGATTACACTGGTAAGCCAGGCGTCAATCAACGAAGGAAGTGCTCACGACGTTATCGTAAAGAACACGACACTGCGGGCTGAATAAATTCTGTCTGCGTAAAAAAACTATAGAAAAACTGCCGCGTGTCATGAATTTGATAAAATGATTCATGATGCGGGCAGTTTTTTTATCTCCGGAGAGCATTTTCCGTGTCATGCAGCGTGAAAATCCTTGAGCCGTTTGAGATTTTCGGAACTGCAGAACTTTATCATTGCCTTTTTGTGCAGGTGGCACACATTCTGAGCAGACATTCCCATTTCAACCCCGATTTTTGCAAATGACTTGCAGCCTTTTCCGTCAAGTCCGTAATGTCTTACAAGAACTCCGGCAGAGCGTTCGTCAAGCTGATCAATCATTTCTGCCAATGTCTCGGAAAGCACGTTTTTTTCGCAGTTTGCTTCAGTGTTTTCCCGCTCATCGCAAATTTTTTCGCCAAAAGCAATTCCTTTGTCAGTCCCGTTGTTCTGAGTCACCTCACAATCCAGCGAATCAACCCGGATTCCGTTTGTTTTTGTGACTTTGTTCTTCGGAATGCGCACCATCCGGCCTTCATTGTACACAGAGTTGAACATGTAATGATCGATCCAGTGTTTTGCGTATGTAAGAAAATTCACGCCGCTTTCTTCGTTGAATTTGTCAATTGCGTGAGAAAGACCGCAAATTCCTTCCATAACAAGATCATCCACAGAAAGGCATTCGTTTGCATAATGGCGGAAAAAGACCTGTGCCGATTTTGCCACATACTTGATGTTTGAAAGGATAAGTTTGTCCCGGGCATCACGGTTCCCTTTGGACGCACTGACAGCAAGATTCATCTGTTCTTCCGCAGAAAGAACAGGATACTCAGCAGAAATTGCATTTACAAAACAGGTTTCTTCATTCATGACACATTCCTTTTTGCCGCATTCACTCGCTTGCGCGTTCCTGCATTTGCGGCACCTTGATCAACTGGCCCAAGCCATTGTGCCCCCAAATATAAAAGATGACAGTGCCACAGAATGTCCCTCTGATTTTTTTTCAAAAAAAATGACCTGCAACTCACCAGGATGAATTGCAGGCCAAGTTTACTGAAGTGATGACATATCACTTCAGTGATATTGTCAGTGCCGGGACAATGCCAAAGTGGTTATTGCGAATCCATCCGTAGCCTACATAACCGTCAATGTTCACATAGTTGGCGTAACAGCGGTCCCCATAGTCAGGAGAACGCAGCCACCAATAACCGCCGTTCCCTTCAGTAGGATTCTGATACGCATAGTTTGCCTTTGCGTAGTCTGTCGGAACCCAGATTCGCTTTTCATCCGGAGCCATTGCGATCTGAGAAAAACCGTATGCGCTGTTGATTGCTTCTCTTTCGCTCAGCAGAAAAATCTTGTCCGCTGTGTTTGCACAGACATATTCTGTCGCACAAGTCTGTTCATTCCAGCCTGTTGTTTCTTTACTGTTGTCTACTTCGGTTGTCGCAATCAAAGACTGTGCTGCTTCTGTAAATGCTGTCTGAAAGAATCCTTTGCCCGAATAATCAGTTTTCTTTACGGTAGACGTTGAACCTTCGACATAATAATCAAGTCCGTTAAGATATGCACGAATCTGACTGTATTTGTAGTTGCTCGAATAAATGTTACTATCTGATCCGACACTTCTCAAATTATTGGCGTCTTTATAATTATAATACGGAACATTTGCATTAAGGATTTCTTCTGCAAGAAGAAGCGATTTTCCTGATCCGCCGTAATTGTTTGTAAGAACTCTCCACTTGATTGGTTCCACTTTAAAATAGCGGTAACTGTTTTCACTGCTCTTTGTTAAGGGCGAGCCATCAGAATATGTATATTCATCACCTGTTGCGTAAGCGTTTTCTGCAACTTTCGCGTACAGGTTTCCGTCATCACCCTCATAGTAGGTGTTGGCACCCATTGTTACTTTTTCGGATTCGTCGTTCACTGTTACCGAACTGTCC
>JAKSTU010000061.1 GCA_024402435.1 Treponemataceae bacterium | reverse complement strand
CGCTCAACATGACATGGGTGGACACATCACTTTGTTCACTTCGCTCAACATGACAGCGGGCAGAAAGTGTAGACATTTGTCATCCTGGGGAATAATGTCATCCTGAGCGCACCTGCATTGTCATCCTGAGCGGTAAAAAACAAAGTTTTTTTGTCGAAGGATCCCTGTCATCATGGAGAAACCCGAAATGTATGACTGATTTATACAAAAATCGGACAAAATATTTTCTTTTTTTTTCATTCAGTGATGATATAATCAGGTAACGAGGGAAAAATGAAAAAAATTGTTGCGAGTCTTTTTCTGTTGATATGTGCAGGAATGATTTTTGCTTCCGCGGTTGAGGATATTTCAATGATTTCCATTGTTCCTGCCGGGGAAAAAATGAGGCTTAAAGATTTTGCCGGAATCGAGGGCATTTTTGTACTTGATGCTTACGAAATCGGAAAATATGAAGCAACTCAGGAACTGTATACAGAAGTGATGGGAGAAAATCCTTCCTATTATAAAGGCGAAAATCACCCTGTTGAATCAGTCAACTGGTTTGAGGCGGTGATTTTCTGCAATGAACTTACGAAAAAAACTATGACCGAGGCTGACTGCTGTTATACGGTTTCTGACATTACCTATGACAAAAAAGGCAGGCTTTTCAGCGCAAAAGTAACTTGGGACAAATCAAAAAAAGGATTCCGGCTGCCTACTGAAGCTGAATGGGAATTTGCGGCAAAAGGCGGACAGATGGGCGGAAAGGATTTTATTTATGCAGGTTCCAACTTACTGGACGAAGTGGCCTGGTACGATCTTAATGCAGGCAAAGGACATCACGAAATCGGGCTGAAGAATCCGAATATGGCCAGATTGTTCGACATGAGCGGAAATGTTTGGGAATGGTGCTGGGATTTGTACAAAAATACTTCAATGCGTGTAGGACGCGGCGGATGCTGGCATGATTTGGATTATCTTTGTGCAGTGGATTACCGCCGTTATTCAAATCCTGAAAATGCCGGAAACATGTTGGGCTTCCGGCTTGCAAGAAGTTTGTAAAAAATCATTATTGTATTAACAATTATTCTGTGAACACAAGTTCTGCAAAATGTTCCGGCTGGTGAAACTTGGGCCAGTTTGTGTCTTCAAGAAGGGAAGCAAGTCCCGGTTTGGGATTGTCTTTCTTTTGGCCGGGTTTTGTCCGCGGTGCATCAATTCTGTTGAATGTGGCCTTCCAAATGTCACCGGCTTTGGGCGGTTCTGAAAGCCCAAGGCTGCTGTAGGGCACAAAAAGTTCCAGATACCAGAACTCATCGTCAACGGACTGAACCCATTTTGCTTTGGGAATGCGATCGTAATCAAAAAACAGCGGCTTTTCTGCTACAAAATCGTAAAGTTTGCCCCGTACTGATTCCTGTCCGGTGTAACTGCTTTTCGCTTTGAAGGCTGCGTGTTCTTCTTCTGTGGTTCCTGCAAGTGCGTCAACAGCGGGACCGTAATCTACGCAATAATCAAGACAGGCACCGTTAGGATTTATTTCCCAGCAGTAATAAGTGCAGTTCTGTTTGTCAGTTTGGGGCGATTCAGTCTGTGCCGGTGAAGTTTTGGGCGCGGTCGGCTGGATGAAAACTTCAAGACAGTCTTCGTCAAAAACACGTGTGTGCGGTTCAGTGCGTTCTGCAATCACTTTGTTGTGGGGAATTTCTGCGGCAAAAGAAAAGCCGAGTCCGTCAGAACCGGCTGCCGCAAAAACTCCTGTAAACAAAGAGCGGCCGGCGTATTTGGGCCACAAATATTCAAGTTCAATGCCGTTAATTTCGGCTTCTGCCAAAACCTGATCGGTGTTTTTTTCAAGTTTGCTGGAAATGATTGGAATGGAAAATGATTTCATGGAATCAGTATAAATGAATGTGGCGGCAAAAAACAGTATGCACTTGCATTTTAAGGGAAAATCTCAATAATTTTGAAAAATATTTGATATAATAAGTAGGCTGGATATATATGGAAAAAATGCAGGAAAAAAAACTGGCGGATTCTTTACGCTCACTTTTGAAGAAATATTTCGGGTATGAGGATTTCAGGCCCGGACAATTGGAAATAATTCAGTCTGTTCTGGAAGGAAAAGACACTCTTGCGGTAATGCCCACAGGCGGCGGAAAATCTTTGTGTTATCAGATTCCGGCACTGGTGTTCAAGGGACTTACGGTTGTGGTGTCGCCTCTGATTTCTCTGATGCAGGATCAGGTGAGTCAGCTTGAAAAAGTTGGGATTCCGGCACTTTTTCTGAACAGCAGCCTTGAATGGGACGAATACACTGCAAACATGGCGCAGATCCGGCGGGGCGAGATAAAACTGCTTTATTGCGCGCCGGAAACTTTGGTAACGGAACGCATGCAGAGCCTTTTTTCGGAGGTGGAAGTTTCCTGCCTAACGATTGATGAAGCCCATTGCATAAGTGAGTGGGGACACGACTTCAGACCGGAATACAGACAGCTGAGTGATGTGCGGCGCATTTTTCCGAAAGCGGTTTGTCTTGCGCTGACAGCAACTGCAACTGAATCGGTTCAGCGTGACATTCAGCAGATGCTGAGCAGCGGAAAACCTTTTGCAAGATTTATTTCAAGTTTCAACAGAGAAAACATTTTTCTGGAAGTTGTGTCCAAAACCGGCGGCCCCCGGGGACTTTCTGACAATGCGGACAAAGTTTTTCCCAAAGCGCGAAAAATCAAGCTTTCCAGAAGTGACGAACTTGTTCTGGAGTTTTTGGCGGAACATTTGTCCGAATCGGGAATAATTTATTGTTTCTCACGGCAGCAGGTTGACGAAACCAGTGCAATGCTTGATTTGTGCGGAATTGAGAATGTGCCTTATCATGCGGGTTTTGATGACAAAGTCCGTGGGGAAAATCAGCGTCTTTTTCTGGAAGACAAAGTAAAGATTGTTGTTGCAACTGTAGCTTTCGGCATGGGAATAAACAAGCCCAACGTGCGTTTTGTAATTCACTACGATCTGCCCAAATCTGTTGAACAGTATTATCAGGAAATAGGGCGGGCCGGTCGTGACGGAAAGCCGGCTCGTGCTCTTCTTCTGTACAGTTGGGCCGACTGCAGAAAAATCGATTTTCTGCTTAAGGACAAAAGCGGGAAGGAGCGTGCTTCTGCGGAAGTTCAGCTAAAAGGCATAACTGATTTTGCCACTTTGCATTCCTGCCGGCGTCAGTATCTGTTGGGATATTTTGGGGAGCGTTTTGCCGGCTCTGACAAACCTGAAAAATGTTGCGATGTCTGTGCAATGCAGAAAAATGCTGTTCCTGTGGATATGACCATTGCAGTTCAGAAAATCCTTTCTGCCGTAATCCGCACTCGGGAGCGCTTTGGAACTGCTTATGTGGTTGATGTGCTTTTGGGCAAAAGTTCGCAGCGCATTGAAGACAATGGTCATGATCTGCTGTCGGTTTTCGGATGCGGAAAAGAGTATGACAAAGAGGACTGGTTCGAGCTGGTGCGGATTCTGGTTGAAGAAGGCTTTTTGAAGAAATCGGAAGATTATGGCGTTCTGTCTTTGACTGCAAAAGCCCGGAACGTGCTGACAAACCGGAGTCCTGTTTTTCTGCCTTTTATGCCCCGGACAAAAAGCAATGGGGCGGTAAAAACTGCGAAAGCTGGAAAACTGGGGAAAGTTGGAAATGGCGGGAATGGCGGGAATGGGGCGGTAAAAACTGCAAAACCTGCGCAATCCCGGGAAAAGGGGCAGAATATGGAGACAGAACTGCAGGATGATGAAGGCCCTTTGTCGGACTCAGAACTTGCTCTTTTGAACGCACTTAAAAAATGGCGGGCGGAAGAAGCAAAAAAATCCGGTGTGCCTGCTTTTTATATTTTCAGCAACAAAGTGCTGGAAACTTTGGCGCGGGTAAAGCCTGCCACAGAAAACGCTCTTGTCCGTGATGTAAAAGGAATCGGGCCGCAGAAAGCGGAAAAGTTCGGGCCCGACGTATTGGCGTTGATAGCCGGTTTCAGCATTCAGCGGTAAGAGTGCGATAGTTTTTCGGGTTAAGGTAATCTTTTGACTCACCGTCATCGCTGTAAAGTTCATAAGTGACCGATTTTGATGCAGAGCCCGCTGCCGGGCATGAAAGCAGCGTAAGTTTCTGCTCTGAAACGCTTGCAGTGTTTATTAGGCCGCTTTCTGGGAGTTCTGCAACAGGAACAGCGTGTCCCGGGCGGATGAAGAACACGGCTTTGTCTTTGGGCACATTTATCCAGTGGTCACCGGCGGGCAAGTCTTCAAAAGCAAAGGCTTCTTCGGTGGAAGCACGGGATTTGTCTCGGCCGCCGAAGGTAACCATGCGCATGGGTTCCGGCAGATAGACATAGCGGCCTGTTGCATTCTGTTCCACAACGGGCGCACACATGATGCTTTCTCCCGCAAGAAGCTGATCTTCTGTTGCAGCCGCGCGTGAATCTTTTGGATAAGCAAAGCACAAAGGTTTGAAGTACATGCCGTCATTAAGTGCGGCTTTCATGAATTCACTGTAAAGGTATGGCAGAAGACGGTAACGGGCTTCAATGACGGCGGCAAATTCTGCTGGCTTTTCAAAACGGAATGCTTCCTGAGCGCGGGTGCCCATTGCGGAATGGTTCCGCATGAGTGGCGTAAAGACCGCAAACTGCAGCCAGCGGAGCAGGAGTTCGCGGGAAACGTCACTGCCGAAGCCGCCGATGTCTGCACCGGAGTACAAAAAGCCGCACATGTTCAGTGAGGGCATCATGGAAACGTTCATTTTCAGGTGCTGCCACAGGGATTGATTGTCGCCTGTCCAGATTCCGCCGTAACGGTGGGCTCCGATGCAGCTTGCGCGGCTGAAAAGCAGAATGCGTTTTTCGGGCATAAGTTCGTCAATCGCTTCTGAAGCAGAACGGGTCATGTTGAAGCCGTAAAGATTGTGTACGTCATTATGGCACACATAGGTTGTGTCTTTGTCTTCAGGATTACCTTTGCTGACTGCGGGACTTTCTGCGGCAAAATCACCGGCAGTATCTTTGCTGACTTTATGGAAAAAACTTTTGTAGTCAGAAATCCTGTTTGAAAGATTTGTAGTATCCGTAAAACGGAAATATTCCCCGATTCCCATGTTCACATTTTTGAAGCCGTCTATCTCTTTGAAAGCTTTCTGCAGTCCTTCTTCTGTGTAAAAAAGGGCCGGCTCATTCATGTCATTCCAGAAGCCCTCAATTCCGCATTCAAGAAGTGTCCTGTAGTTTTTTCCGAACCAGTTTCTCGCGTCTTTGTTCAGAAAATCAGGAAAATGGCAGACTCCGGGCCAGACAGCGGCCGTAAATGGCCTTTGAGGATCACCGGATTTGTCGGCGCAGAAAAATCCTTTTTTGAGCCCTTCTTCATAAACCGGATAGCCTTTGTTGATTTTTACGCCTGCATCAATAATCGGGACAAGATGAAGTTCGTCTTCTGCCATTTGCGCAACAAAGCGGTTGAATTCAGGAAAAGCTTTTGAATCAACTGTAAAATCCTGGAAAGAATCCATGTAATCAATGTCGAGAAACAAAGCTTCAAGAGGAATGTCTGATTTGCGGTACTCATCGGCCACGGCACGGATTTCTTCGGCAGTTCTGTAGCCCCAGCGGCTCTGCATGTAGCCGAAAGCCCATCGTGGCGGAATGTAGCTGGTGCCTGTAAGTTTCCGGAACTGGCTGCAAATGTCGGTGAAAGCGGATTCTGATGCGTCATCTTCTGCTGTGATTATGTACACTGAAATTGCGGCTTTTGGGGCGATAACTGAGATTGTGTCTGCCTGTGAAAAACCCAGGTCAAAAACAATGCGTCCGGGATAATCGAAAAAAATGCCGAATGGGGAAGCGGCTTCCGGTGCGATAATCAGAAAGTTGTGTGCCCCGTATAGAGATTTGCAGTCTTCCGTGTGATGGGGATTGTCACTGCAATAGGATTCAAAAATGTTGCCCCGTCTGTTCATGCCGCGGACATTTTCGCCAAGTCCGAAAATTCTGTCTGCTTCCTGCATTTTGTAGCGCCATAAAAAAGCTGCAGGTTCGTCACCGCACAAATACTGTGCTTTGTGGCTGCTTTGTGAAAGCGGCTGTGTCTTCGGAACAGGATTTGTTTCTGAAAAACAGGTGAATGAACCGAATTTTTCCGGAAGCGGTGTGCTTTGTGAAGGAATCTGAAGAACAGCAGATTCTGTATGGAAAGGATTTCCGAAAGTGTATTTAAAAATCATGGAAGCCTCTTGAAATGTCTGTAAACCGATTTACTTGTAGTATACACTCAATCTCCGATTTGTAAAGACTAAAATCAGGTTGAAAAAGTCAGGCTGAAAACAGATGTGGAAGTCCGTCAGGGGTTTTGTAAGTTTTTCGCCCCTTATGTATAATCAGAGACATGAAATTGATTTATGCCCCGATGGCCACCCTTTCTCACGAGCCCATGCGGCGTCTTGTGGAACGGTTCGGCGGTTGTGACGAACATTATACGGAAATGATTCATGCGCCTTCTCTTTTGCATGGCGGTCAGTTTGAAAAATACTATCTGCTTCACGAAGCGGCTCCTGAAAAAATCGTCTGGCAGCTTACAGGCACGGAACCTGTTTCAATGGCGGAAGCGGCGGTTATGGTGAGTCAGCTTGGCGGAATCGGAATTGATCTGAACATGGGCTGTTCTGCGCCTGACATTGCGCGTTTTGGGGCTGGAATCAGCTGGATGCTGAAGAGTCGGGATGAAACGCGGACAATGGTGGAAGCTGTAAAAAAGGTTATGCCGGAAAATCTGCGGCTCAGTGTAAAAATGCGTTTGGGTGACGAAGATTTTACGATGCAGGGTCTTTTTGATTTTACCGACATGCTGATTGACTGCGGTGTGTCTCAGCTGGTTCTCCATCCAAGGACAAAGAAAGAAAAATATACCCGCCCTCCGAAAATCAGTCTTCTGAAACCTTTTGTGGAACATGTGCGCGAAAAGAATCCTGATGTAAAAGTAATTGGAAACGGGGCGGTTCATGATGCGGCTTCTTTTGATGCAATGCTGCGTGTGTCCCCGGATTTGGACGGCGTAATGATCGGACGGGCTGCGGCACAAAAACCCTGGATCTTTGCAGAAATTGCAAGAGCACGTGGTCTTATGGGCCATGACAGAATGCAGGTTCCCGCGGGAGAACTGCCGGTGGATCTGTTTGAAGTTGCGGAACAGTTTACGGAAGATTTGCAGAAGTTTCAGCCGCCGGAATTTTATGACTCGCGGGCAAGAAGATTTTTCAGTTTCTTTTTGGACAATTTCATGTATTCGCATTTTCTCAAGACAAAGGTGCTGAATACGAAAATCAGGGAAGAACAACTGGCGGCCATAAAAGAATATCTGGATAAAATGCCGGAAGAAAGGTTCAGAAAAATCTGAAAGGGACTTATGCTATAGTGGCACAGTCCCTTCGAGAGCCTCAGGAACCCCGTTTGTTGGCTCAGGGGCCACCTCATCAACCGGGGCTTTGCGGTCGCCGGCTGACGGGTAAAGTGAAGGACGGATCAGTCCATGTGGAAAACTTCTTTGAGGGGCAGACAAACCGGTGAATTGTCCGGGTTTACGTCCATAATGTCTGCCATGTAGTCCCACCATTTGCGCATGATAGGCTGTGCGGGCAGTGCATCTGATTTTGCCGGATCATCCTGAAGCTGTACTGCAAAAAGTGTAAGTGTTTCTTCGTCAAGAAAGATTGAATAATCTTTGATGCCGGCCTGACTCAAAAGTTCTTTCAGTTCGGGCCAGATTTCGTCATGGCGGCGTTTGTATTCGGCTTCAAAACCGGGTTTGAGTTTCATTTTGCTTGCAACACGAATCATAATGTCTCCTATAGATGCTGTATGCTTTGAAATAAAAAATAACGCTGCTGACGGATACCAGCAACATTCTCATTATAATGCGGCTTTGTTCTGCGGACAGTTCATTATTCGGATTTTCATAGCAGAATTCCGTCATTATTCCGCTTCTTTGAGCAGTTCCGAATAAAAGCGGTTTTCAATCAGCTCCGGACTTACTCCGCAAAGCATGAGTTCCTGAACCAGTTTGTCGTGGAGAGCTTTCATCCGGGCAGAACCGTTGGTGTCTGAAAATGTTTCAATTTCGATAAAATCACCCAGACGGTCGATTGTACAAAGCTCGATGTGAAAATCGCCGTGAATGAAACTGTATGCGGTTTTGTGTTTCTGCATGTGTTTTTTGAAGCCGGCGTCTTTCAGAATCAGGGCAAAATCTTCTGCATCGGACACGGAAAACTCGTGTTCTTCGTTGACTTCGTAACCGGATTTGTCTTTTGCAAGCCGCAGTTCCTTCTTTTTGTAAGTGACCCAGGTTGTATTGCGGGGAGATTCTGCTTTTTCGGCGGGCGGAGTCTCTTTTTCCTGCCGGATTCTAACGGTAATGTGTCCCTGCTTTTTCTTCAGCCGGTAATAAGTGTCATGTTTGTCCAAAAATCCCTGATATTCGGCAAAAGTTCCGACAGTTGTCCTGGTTTTCTGCATATCAGGCAGATGAGCTTTCAATTCAACTTCATACATGCTTTGATTTTACTACCAATCGGGCAAGTTGTAAAAAGAATGATGCACAAAAGAGATCCTTCGACAAAAAACTTGTTTTTAGCGCTCCGGATGACAATGTTGCTTTGAAAGATCCTTCGACTGCGCTCAGGATGACACACTTTATTGCTCCGGATGACAATGTGTGTTCGCGCAGGGTGACAGTGCGGTACGTTGTCATGTTGAGCGGAGGCGCAGCCGAAGTAGAAACATCTCACAAAGCTTGTAATGTTTTTTTGGATCCTTCGACTGCGCTCAGGATGACAGTGTGGGTGGGCGCAGGATGACACACTTTATTGCGCAGGATGACAGGGTTGCAAAAAAAACGCACCTGATTTTGAATCAAGTGCGTTCTGTCATTTATTGCGTTAAAAAAATTGTTTTCAGAGACATCATCCGATAAGGAAGAATACGCTGAAGAAGTGGAGAATGCTTCCTGCAATTACGAACAGGTGCCAGATTGAATGCATCCATTTTACTGTTTTGAGTGAGTAGAAAATTGCACCGATTGTGTATACGCCACCGCCAACAATCAGCATTACGAGACTTGTTGTGGTGATTACCTGTGATATGGGTTTGATTGCGCAGATTACGATCCAGCCCATGAGCAGATAGGTGAAAGAAGAAATCAGGCGCATGCGGCTTCCGAAAATTGCATAGAAGGTTACGCCAAGAACTGCAAGTGCCCAGATAAGACCGAAAAGAACCCAGCCCAATGAATTGTGCAAAGCTACAAGGCAGAAAGGTGTGTATGTGCCGGCAATCATCAGGTAGATTGACGTGTGGTCAAGAATTGCAAAAACTTTTTTTGCTCCGATTGGTGTAAGCGCGTGATACAGTGTTGACATCAGGTAGACCAGAATCATTGTAGTGCCGAAAACGGCAGAACTTGTTACGTAATAGGGTTTGATTTCCGGAACTGATGAAGTAACGGCTTTGACAATCATGAGTACTGTCGCCGCAATGGAAAGCCCCACACCTACACCATGAGTGATTGAGTTGAAAATTTCTTCGCCTACAGTGTAGCGTTTTTTGCGGTTGAGGTATTCGGCGCGTTTTGCTTCACGGTTCTGCATTCTCCGGGCAAGCTTTTCTTCTTTTGTGACAGGTTTGCCTTTGTCGCGGAGTTTCTGTTCCTTAAGGTTCTGTTTTACCGCTGCAATATCAGCCTTTGCCTGTTTTTTTATGGCTGCAATATCAACAGATGCCTGCTGATCAGGTGTGCGCGCATAATCTACAAGTTTGTGTTCTTCAGACATTTTTTACCACCTTTTCGTGACGGAATTCTGCGCTGTAGCCGGAAACCGTCAGTTATAAAGTTATTGTCGGTTCTGCCGGGAAATTTCGTAAAGCAGAATACCTGTAGCTACAGATACGTTCAGACTGTCCAACCGGCCGCAAGTGGGAATCGAAAGGATTCCGTCACAGGTGTTTTCAAGAAGTCTGCTGATTCCGGTGCCTTCGCTGCCCATTACGAGAGCGATTTTTCCGGTAAGCTTTGCTTTCTGGGCTGATTCTCCGCCTGCGTCAGCACCGTAAATCCAGTATCCGGCTGCTTTGAGCATTTCTGCCGCACGTACAAGATTAGGCACAACGGCGGTTGGAACCCAAGCCGAGGCACCTGCGCTTGAACGCTGGATTATTTCGCTGTTTTTTGCTCCGCGGCGTTCCGGCAGAACTACAAGATCAACTCCGAACTGGTCACAACTGCGGATTATTGCACCCACATTGTGAGGATCCGTAACTGAATCTAACAATACCACAATTCTTGTGTTTTTGTCATTACTATTTTGTTCCGCAGAAATATAGGCGTCAAAATCAACTGAATTCTCTTTTGCGTCTTCCTGTGAAACCAGCACGATTCCCCGGTGATCGCGGGCGGTCTGGTCCAGGTTTGCAGTAAGAGAATCCAGATGGGAACTGTTGCAGTCATTGCAGACAATTCCCGCTTTTTTAGCCTGTTCCAGGATTTTTTTTACACGTGGTCCGGTTTTTGCACAATAAATCTGCAGTCCTGCAACTTTTTCAGGTTGCTGCAGGGCTGCACGGACTGCTTCTTCAATCGCATGAAATCCGGTAATAATCTGCATCAGGCAATTCCTTGCATCAGCGGCCGCAGCATTTTTTGTATTTGAGACCGGATCCGCATGGACAGGGATCGTTGCGTCCGACTTTTTCGCCTGTGCGTACGATTGTGGTAGGAATCAATTCTCCGCTTTCGTACAGCCAAACTCCGTCTTTCTTGATGAAGTTTGCATGCTCAAGATGCACGTCTTTCATGCCTTTGCGTACGTAAGTTGCAGAAAACTCAACCATTCCTTTTGTGTCGGAAGCTTTTCCTTTTTCAGTGCGGATGATTTTGAGTCCCAGCCATTCGGATTCTTCGCTCCAACGGCGGGTTTCTTCCATATCAATCTGTGATTCTTCGTCATTGTTGACACAGCTTTTTGCAATGTAGTCAATTTCATGCTTTACATATGCCGTATAGCGGCTGCGCATCAATGCTTCTGCTGTTTCTGCTGCTGCAGTTCCTTTGATAATCGGTTCACAACACTGGTCGTAAGTTTTGCCCGAACCGCAGGGACAAAGATTTTCTTTTGTTTCGCTCATGGCTTTGAGTATACAGAGAACGGGGCGCCTTTGCCATACCCTGGTGATTGTCCGAAGCAGTGCTTATTGGATAAAAAAACTGATTTGTGGTAATATTTTTTTATGGCAAATTACGAAGTTACTGCTACAAGACGCCGTCCCCAAAGATTTGATGATCTGGTGGGTCAGGATTTTGTTGCTTCCACATTGAAAAATTCAATTGCCCGCGGACAGATTGCACACGCATATCTTTTTTCAGGACCGAGGGGCTGCGGAAAAACATCAACTGCACGTATTCTTGCAAAAGTTCTCAACTGTGAAAAAGGTGTTGAAGAAGCACCCTGCGGAGAATGTGATGCCTGTAAGGAAATTGCCCGCGGTTCATGCATGGACGTCATAGAAATTGACGGTGCATCAAACACCAGTGTAAATGACGTGCGCCAGATAAAGGACGAAGTGCTTTTTCCGCCCAATTCATGCAAATACAAGATTTATATCATTGACGAAGTTCATATGCTTTCTACCAGTGCATTCAACGCGCTGCTTAAAACCATAGAAGAGCCGCCGCCATACGTTATTTTTATTTTTGCCACTACTGAACTCCATAAAGTTCCGGCAACAATAAAAAGCCGCTGCCAGCAGTTCCACTTCAGACTCGGTTCCATTGAGCAGGTAAAGAATGTTCTGGCAGATGCGGCGGCAGAAATCGGTATTCAGGCTGATGAAGAAGCTCTTTATTGGATTGCCCGGGAATCTACCGGAAGTTTCCGCGATGCTTACACGCTTTTTGATCAGGTTGCGGCATTTTCCGGAGATCATATTACTTTTGAAGGCATCCGTGAAAAACTGGGCATTGTGGGCGTTGAAAAACTCAATGACATTTGTGAAGCCTGTGCGGCCGGGGATGTGCAGAAATCCGTGCTCATGCTGGATGAATACATCCAGTCCGGCGTAAGCATAGAACAGCTGATTGCCAACACTACGGATTATCTGCGCAGTCTGCTGCTAATTCAGTCCGGCGTAGCAAAAGAAGCGCTTCTCGGACAGAAGGCAGAACGCTATTCTCAGAAAGTTCTCGGCGCATGGGATGCAATCCGGCTGGAAAGAGCTTTGTCCATGTTCCTTCAGTTGTACCGGGACATACGCTATTCTCTGAGCCCGCGGACGGAGCTTGAACTTGCTTTTACGAAACTTTGCTGGCTTTCTTCTTACGTTTCTGCCCGTGAAGTAAAAATGGCGATCGACAGCGCACGGAGTTTTCTTGCAGGAAATGTTGTGACATCCGGTGGACAGCCGGTACAGATGCACCAGTCTGCGCGTCCGAACCCGAACATTCCCCAGCTGACACTTGGCAATACGGGAAATGAAGTCGCACACAACACTGCTGTGAGCAACGGTATGGCGAGCAACGGTACAGCTGACAATGCCCGCAGTGCAGAAAACACTTTCGGCACGGGACACAGTTTTACGGAAAACGCGCCCATTGCAAAGCAGTTTGCGGCAATACGTTCCATAATTCAGACACAGGAGTCACAGCCGGACCCTTTTGACGGCGGCGACAGAGAATCCTTTGCAGAAAACAGTTTTCCTGCTGCTGCAAATCCTGATCTGTCGCCTGAAGAACTTCATGAGCGGCTGGTAAGGGAACTGCAGTTTTCCCAAGGATTGCTTGCACAGTCATTGCGCGATACGGAAGCCTGGTTTTTTGAAGGCGACAGGCTTGTTGTTACGGCAAAACATCCTTTCCAGAAGCAGCAGCTTGAAAACGCACGCAGCATGCTTGCTGAAAAAGTCCGGCAGCTGCTTGGCAGACCAGTTGAAATCAGTGTGACTGTTCACCGGGAAGAAGAAAAACCTGCCGAAAAACTTGATCTGCCTGATTCTGTGGAAAATGTGTGCGCAATGTTCAGAGGTACTGTAGTAGGCATAGAAGAAAACAGTACGGCAGAAGCAGAAGACAAACAGCAGGAATCTGAAGAAGAAAACAAGACTGAAGACAATGCAGCGGCT
>JAKSTU010000060.1 GCA_024402435.1 Treponemataceae bacterium | reverse complement strand
AATTGGAAGAATCCGCGGTGAAAAAAATGATTTTTACAGTTGTGCCGCGGCCTTCTTCAGACTGAATCTCCAGTTTGTGGCCCAACTTGTCCAGAATGCGCCGGCATAGATAAAGCCCGATTCCCGAAGAATGTTCGTTTGCGTGACCGTTGTAGCCTGTAAAACCTTTTTCGCAGATTCGCGGCAAATCTTCTGCCCTTATGCCGATGCCTGTGTCCTGAATCACAACGGATGTGCTTTCCCGGGACTCAAGAATTTCCGCAGTAACGGAGCCTTTTGCAGTGTATTTTACCGCGTTGGAAAGAATCTGCTCCATGACAAAGCCGATCCATTTTGCATCTGTCAGAACAGTTGCGGGGCTTGAAGAAACTTGTACGGCAATTTTTTTGCCGATGAAGAGCCTTGCGTATTTTCTTACGGCACTTCGGACAACCGGTTCAAGAGCAACGTGATCAAAGACAAAGTCCGTGTCTTCTGAATCAAGTCTTGCGTATTGCAGCGCCATTTCTACGTATTGTTCAATGCGGAAAAGTTCCGCCGTTTTTTCTGATCTGCTTACAATTCCTTCTGAATCGGAATCCTGGTCAAGAAGCAGACGGAGTGCGGCAATGGGCGTTTTTACCTGATGAACCCACATGCTGTAATATTCCTGCATGTCCCGCTGTTTTGCAGAAGATTCGTTCTGTCTTGCAAGATTTTCTTCCAGAATGCGACGGTTAAGGGCGCACCAGAGCCGCTCCAGTCCTTTTTCGTTCTGGAAAGCAGAGGAAGAATCCGGCGTCTGAGAAATTGTAAGCGGTTCTTTCTGGTCAAGAAGGGATTTTAAATGGATATAATGCTGACGCCATTTGAGAAAGGCAGAAACTGTGTAGACTAGATACATAAAAATGAGCACCAGAACTGCATAAATTATTTCTTGTGCAGGCAGCTCATTTACAATCAGCAGAAGAACTGCTGCAAAAGAACTGAGAAACCAGAGAATTGTGGTACCAAGTTTGTCAGAAAAAAAATCTTTTATCATGGTTTTTGTTGCCTGAACTGATTCTGTCAGCCGATTTTGTACCCGATTCCTTTTTTTGTAAGGATAAACTCAGAGAGTCCGATTGATTCCAGTTTTTTCCGGAGCCGGTTCATGTTTACCGACAAAGTGTTTTCGTCAACGTATGTGTCGTTTTCCCAAAGTTTTGCCATGACATCATCCCGTGAAACAACTTTTTCCTTATTCTGCATGAGCAGTTCCAGAATGCGAAGTTCGTTGCGGGTCAGTTCAGTTTTTTGGTCGCCGAACATTATGGTTGCTTCCGAAACGTTGAGCATTGCACCTTTGTGTTCCATGACCGTGCTTTGTCCTGCAAAGGCATAAGTGCGCCGGATCATGGCCTGGACTTTTGCCGTCAGTACGTCCAGTTCAAATGGCTTTGCAATAAAGTCGTCGCCGCCCATGTTCACTGCCATTACAATGTTCATGTTGTCTGACGCGGATGACACGAAGATTACAGGCACTTTTGAAACTTTGCGGATTTCGCTGCACCAGTGGTAGCCGTTGAAAAAAGGAAGTTTTATGTCCATCAGCACAAGTTGCGGTGCAAAATCGGCAAAAGTCTGCATCACTTGCGAAAAATCAGTAACGCAGCACACCTGATAATCCCAAGTTTCAAGATGATTTTTCAGAGTTCGGGCAATTATTTCATCATCTTCAACAATCAGTATTCTGTACACTTTTTTTCCTATAAAACATGATATGCGGTTCAATTCCGGGCTTTGTGAAAAAACTTTAAATGATAAAAAAAACGGAACTCCGGCGTTAGTGCAGTTTTTTTTATCATTTCGATTTTACAAACCGGCTGCGGAACAGATCAGTCTTGCAGCAAATGCAAAAATCCATGCAATTGTACATTGTCCTGCTACCATGTACAACGCCCAAAGCCGTCCCAGTTCCCGTTTTACTGCGGCAATTGCGGCAACACAGGGCGTATAAAGAAGACAGAATACAAGAAGCGGAATTACGTTGCCAAGGTTCAGAACCTGTGTAAGTTCGGCACCTGAAAAAAGAATGTTCAGTGTGGAAACAACGCTTTCTTTTGCTACGAAACCGGAAATCAGCGAAGTGGAAATGCGCCAGTCACCGAATCCCAGGGGCTTGAAAACCGGAGCAATCAGGCTGGAAAGCATTGCAAGAATACTGTCTTTGGAGTCTGCCACAACCTGAAAATGCAGGTCAAAGGTCTGCAGGAACCAGATGATGATTGTTGCAAGAAAAATGATTGTAAACGCTTTTTCAAGAAAATCCTTTGCTTTTTCCCAAAGAAGATGCAGTGTGGTTTTTGCACCCGGCAGCCTGTAGTTCGGAAGTTCCATTACAAAAGGCACGGCTTCTCCTTTGAACATGGTTTTGCGGTACAAAAGTGCGCAAAGTATGCCGGCAATGATTCCCGTAAAATAAAGCAGAACCATTGCAAGACCGGCGTATTTTCCGAAAAAAGCACTGCAGAAGAAGGCGTAGACCGGAAGCTTTGCAGAACAGCTCATGAATGGCGTAAGAAGCACTGTCATTTTCCGGTCGCGTTCAGAAGGCATTGTGCGGCTTGCCATTATGCCCGGCACAGAACAGCCGAAACCGATCAGCAGAGGAACAATGCTTCGACCTGAAAGCCCCAGTTTTCGAAGCAGTTTGTCCATGATGAATGCAATGCGTGCCATGTAGCCTGTGTCTTCAAGCAGAGACAGAAAGAAAAACAGGGTTATGATGATGGGCAGAAAACTTAAGACGCTTCCCACACCTGAGAAAATTCCGTCAATCACAAGAGAATGAACTGTAGGATTCAGGTTCAGTTTTGCAAGTCCTGCATCGGTAACCTGCGTAAGCGCGTCAATGCCATTTTCAAGCAGAGTCTGCAGACCTAGACCGATTACGTTGAACGTAAGAAAAAAGATTGCGGCCATAATCAGCACAAAACAGGGAATTGCAGTGTATTTTCCGGTAAGAATCCGGTCGATTTTTTCGCTCCGTTTGTGTTCTACGCTTTCTTTTGGTTTTACAACGGTTTTTGCAACGATTTTCTTGATGAATGAATAACGCATGTCTGCAATTGCAGCAGCTCTGTCCAGACCGCCTTCCTGTTCCATCTGGATTATGACGTGTTCAATCATTTCCTTTTCATTGTCATCAAGTTCCAGCAGTTTTGTCAGTTCCGGATCCCCTTCAATGATTTTTGTAGCTGCAAAACGGGCAGGAATCCCGTGTTTTTCTGCATGATCCTGAATCAGATGGACAATTCCGTGCAGCGCTCTGTGAACTGCAGCGCTTTTTCCGGCAGCGTCACAGAAGTCATTGCGGGCAGGCTTTTCCTGAAACTTTGCAACATGAAGGGCGTGGTTAAGAAGTTCGTCAACACCTTCGTTGCGGCTGGCAGAAATCGGTACAACCGGAATGCCCAGTTCGTTTTCCAGTTTGTTGATCAGGATGGAACCGCCGTTTTTGTGAACTTCGTCCATCATGTTCAGCGCCAGAACCATGGGAACTTCCAGATTCATAAGCTGCAGAGTAAGGTAAAGATTGCGCTCAATGTTGTTTGCATCAACAATGTTGATTATTCCAAGGGGTTTTTCATCAAGAATGAAACTTCGCGTAACAATTTCTTCGTTGGTATATGGGGAAAGTGAATAAATCCCCGGCAGGTCGGTAATTTCTGTATTGGGATTGTTTTTGATCTGTCCGCTTTTTTTGTCTACGGTAACGCCCGGAAAATTTCCCACATGCTGATTTGATCCTGTAAGCTGATTGAAAAGGGTTGTCTTTCCGCAGTTCTGGTTTCCTACAAGGGCAAAAGTCAGTTTTGTTCCTTCGGGCACGGGATTTTCGTGATCTTTTGAGTGATAGCGGCCGCCTTCACCCAGACCCGGATGCTCAGGATTTTTCAGCGCATCTGTTTTTGGGGATTCTGTTTCTGCCGGCTGGGATTTTTCCTGAATTGTGCAGTTTTCTTCTATTATTATCTGTTCTGCATCAGCAAGACGAAGTGTAAGTTCGTAACCCTGAATCTGCACTTCCACCGGGTCTCCCATTGGTGCGTGTTTGACCATGGTAACTTTTTCACCGGGAATAAGTCCCATGTCCAAAAAGTGCTGACGAAGTTCGCCGTTGCCTCCGACTGTGCGGATTTCCGCGGTTCTGTTTATTGCAAGATCTTTGAGCGTCATGCGGAACCCCCTGAAATATGTTGTATATTACTAACTTTATGCCCCTTGTCAAGCACGACGTTTACCCCTTTCATTAAAAAACTTCATGTGATATTGTCGCCCTATGAAAACACTTTTTAATGACGGATGGAAGTTTGCAAAAATCCATCTTGATTCCCCTGATGCTTCTGTGGATCCTGCAGTATTGGCAGATTCTCTTTGCGAAAATGATTTTTCTTCTGTGGCTGTGCCTCACGACTGGCTGATTTTTGACACCGAAAATCTTTACGAAAACAGCGTAGGCGTTTATTCCAAAGATTTTTCAGTGCCGGGCTGTGCTTCCCGCGCCGGACTTTTGTGCTCATCAGACAGATTTTTCCTGCGTTTTGACGGTGTTTACATGGACACCACAATTTTCATCAACGGCGCAAAAGCTTTTGAATGGAAATACGGTTACACGACTTTTGAATTTGACATTACGCCCTTTGTTCATGCAGGCATAAACAACATAAAAGTGGTAAGTGTGTACCGTTGTCCGAACAGCCGCTGGTATTCGGGCGCAGGAATTTTCCGCAATGTATGGTTTGTAAAAGTTCCTGCTGCACATTTGGTTAGCGACGGAATTTATGCTTCAAGCAGGCTTTCGGACAAAGAATCCGGCACATGGAAACTGGACTTGCGGACAGAAACTGTATTCCACTCGCCCATTGGGCAATCCTCCGGGACGGCGGGCAGTTGCTCGGGATGCACGGAGCTTAGTAATGCTGACGGGCTTGAAGCTGTCATTCGGCACACAGTTTCGGACAAAGCAGGAAATGTTGTGGCCACCGGAGATTTTCCGCGGACTTTGCGCCCTGTCAGAACGGAAAGCGATTCCTTCTGGTTCCTCCGCCCTGAAAACACCGACAACTCTGAGAGCGCAGAGTGGGCACAGCTTACTGTTTGCGGCATAAAACCATGGGATATTGAGTCTCCTGAACTTTATACACTTAAGACAGAGCTTCTGCTCGGTGACAATGTGCTGGATTCTGCAGAACAGAAAATCGGTTTCCGTTCAGTTTACTTTGACAACAACAAAGGATTTTTCCTTAACGGCAGACATGTAAAAATCAACGGAGTATGTCTCCATCATGATTTGGGAGCATTGGGTTCCGCATTCAACAGAACGGCAGCCCGACGCCAGCTGCAGAAAATGATCGACATGGGTGTGAACTCAATCCGCACTTCCCACAATCCCACTGATCCGCAGTTTTTGGATTTGTGTGATGAAATGGGCCTTCTTGTGGATTCTGAAGGCTTTGACATGTGGGGAAAATGCAAAACTCCCTACGATTACGGAAACTATTTTGCACAATGGCATCAGTTGGACACTGCCAGCTGGATCCGGCGCGACAGAAACCATCCCTGTGTGTTCATGTGGAGCATCGGCAACGAGATTTACGATACTCATCAGGGCAACGGACTTGAAGAAGCAAAAGAACTGGTAAAAATTGTAAGGATTTCTGACCCTTACAAAAACGGCTATACCACAATCGGCTCAAATTACATTGAATGGGACGGAGCCCAGCGGTGCATGGAAGAAGTTGAGCTTGCAGGCTACAACTACGGAGAGCGGCTTTACGAAGCTCACCATCAGAAACATCCGGCCTGGTGCATTTACGGAAGCGAAACCTCGTCCACAGTGCAAAGCCGTGGCGTTTATCATTTTCCGGCATCTTTCCGCACTCTGACTCACGATGACATGCAGTGTTCCAGCCTTGGAAACTGTTCCAGCAACTGGGGCGCAGTAACAACAGAAGATGCAATCACCAACGACCGGGACACGGCTTTTTCTTTCGGACAGTACATCTGGTCAGGCTGGGATTACATCGGTGAACCGACTCCGTTTTTTACCAAAAACTCTTTTTTCGGGCAGGTTGATACAGCAGGATTTGCAAAAGACACGTTCTATCTGTTCCAGTCAGCCTGGACCGATTGGCGCAAAAAACCGATGGTTCATCTTTTGCCTTACTGGGATTTCAATCCGGGACAGATGATTGACATAAAAGCTTACACAAATGCGCCCAAAGTGGAACTGTTTCTGAACGGCGTTTCTCTGGGACTGCAGTCAATTGATCATGCAGCAGGAAAACCGATTTCCGGAAGGTGGCAGACTGAATTTGTTCCCGGTGTGATTGAAGCCGTGGCTTATGACGACGAAGGCAATGAATTGTGCCGCGACAGTAAGCATTCTTTCGGAGACGGTGCAAAGATTGTTCTGAAGGCTGACAAAACCGCCTTTGCTTCCGATGCTGAAGACTTGATTTTTGTGGAAATTTCTCTTTCTGATTCTGACGGTGTGCCTGTGGCAAATGCCCGGAACAGAATGAATGTGTCTGTGGAAGGCGCAGTTCTCATGGGGCTTGATAACGGTGACAGCACGGATTACGAACAGTACAAATGCTGCAGCAGACGGCTTTTCAACAATGGTCTTGTTGCGATTCTTGCACCGGATTTGTCTCAGGCAGGCAAAGCTCATAAGGCACGGATCTGCGTTGACTCTGCCGGCTTTGAAAAAGCGGTTCTGGAATTTGATGTTCCGGGCATTGTCTTGCCGGCCGGTGCTTCTGACATGCAGAACCAATGCTGTACAAAGCCGGCGAAAGTTGGAACCGGCGGAAAAACACACTGTCAGCCGGCGGATGAAGTTCCTGTGCGCAAAATTGAACTGGTTTGTGACGGAGACAGAGCTTTGTCGCCGGACAACCGGGAAGTGACTGTGACAGCACGGATTTATCCTGAAAACGCAACCTGTACAAAGCTTTTCTGGCGCCCGTGCAGACTTGAAGGCATTGTTTCTCCTGCGGCAAAAATAATAGAAGTGGACACACAGGACAAAGTTTCTGCAGCTTCTTTAGATGCAGCTTCTTCAGAAGCAGCTTCTTTAGATGCTTGTGCTCTTGTCCGCACTGTTACAGTGCAGGCCGCCGGCGACGGGGAATTCCGTCTGAGAGCATGGTGCTGCAACAATACAAAAGATCCGGAAGGCAAAGATTTGCCCCAGGTTGTCTCAGAACTGGAGTTTTCCGTAAGCGGAATGGGGCAGGGCACAATTAATCCTTATGAACTTGTTTCGGCTTGTCAGTATTCGTCGGCTCTCGTTGAACCGAAACTCAGTTTTCAGGGCGGAATGTACATTCTTGCCGGCGGAAATTATCTGACATTTGAAAATGTGGATTTCGGCCCTGACGGTTCAGACACTTTTGAACTGCCGATTTTCTCTTTTGACACGGAATTGTCGGTGGCTTTGTGGGACGGCATTCCTGACAAAGGCGGAACACTGCTTTTTGAAGGCACTTACAAGTCTGACAGCTGGTACAATCATTACCAGAGCAACACTTGGACAATGAAGCGCCGTTTGTGCGGCGTGCATACAATCAGTGTGGCTTTTGAGACAAGGCTTTCTCTGCAGGGAATCAGATTTGTCCCGGGTGCAAAAGCTTTTGCCCGCCTCAATGCCCTTGACAACAACCGTATTACCGGTGACAGTTTTCAGCTTGCTCCTCAGGGCATAAAACGCATCGGAAACAATGTGTCCGTGGAATTTGAAGACATGGATTTCGGTGAAAAAGGTGCGGAACTGATTGCCATTACCGGGCGGGCTGTAAACGGAACAAACACAATGCACGTAAAGTTTGATTCGCCTGACGGTTCATCTCAGAACTGCATTGTAGAAATTCCAAAGACAGAAGAAGTCTGTACCCATGAATTCAGATTGGAAGTAATTGCGGACAACTGCATAAAAGGATCACAGAAAGTGACTTTTGTGTTCCTTCCGGGCAGTTGCTTCGACTTTGAAGGATTCCAGTTTTCCTGAAAACTGACCCGCTATGCAGAAAAAGCGCAGCGGGTGCAAGAGTCTTGTCATGCTTTATATAGATCCTTCGACAAAAAAACTTTGTTTTTTATCGCTCAGGATGACATTTTTCTAAGCAGAATGAGCGCAGTGTGTGAACTGCTTGTCACCCGCGCAGAATGAGCGGAGCGTGTGCACAGCTTGTCACCCGCGCAGAAAAAGCGCAGCGTGTGCACAGCTTGTCACCCGCGCAGAATGAGCGGAGCGTGTACACAACCTGTCATCCTGAGCGGAATGAGCGGAGCGAATGCAGTCGAAGGATCTGCAACCGCTGATTCGGGGAATTGAACATCCCCTGAAAAAGTTCCGGCTTTATTTGCGGTTTTTCAGAAGTGCTGCAAAAGGATTGTAGCTCATTCCGTCATCGCTTCCGCCAAAGCTGCGGTCATTGCGGTTTGCGTCGTTACGGCGCGGCTGGGTTCCGGCTGCAGGACGGGTAGATTTTCCGGCTTCTGAAGAACCTGCGCGAACAACACGCACAACACGTTTTGCGCCGTCTTTTGGAACTGAATCCGCTGCGGGGCGCTGTCCTCCGCCCTGGCCAAGTCTGTTCATTGCATCGCTTTTCAGTGACAGACTGATGCGGCGGCGGTCCATGTCCAACCCGATAATCGTGCATTCTTTGATGTCACCGACTTTCAGGAATTCCATGGGATCAGAAACAAAAGAATCGCTCAGTTCAGAAATGTGAAGCAGTGCAGTTTCTTTGATTCCCAAGTCAACAAAGGCTCCGAAGTCAACAACATTCTTGATTTTTCCCGTAACTTTCATGCCTTCTCTAAGGTCTTCAAAAGTCATTACGCCTTTCTGCATGATCGGTTTCGGGTAGCCGTCACGGGGGTCGCGGTTCGGTTTTCTGATTTCTTCAATAATGTCAGCGATTGTCTGGTCGCCCAAAGAATATTTGTCCTTGATTTCTGTGCGTACAGTTCCGGACACGTCTTTGCCGGACTGGATGCAGTCATATACGATGCGTGCGGCTCCATAGTTTTCCGGGTGAACCCATGTGTTGTCCAGCGGATCCGCACTTTCAGGAATCTTGAGGAATCCTGCGCACTGTTCAAAAGCCTTGGGACCAAGACCGCTGATTTTTTTCAGTTCGTCGCGGCTTGTAATCTTTCCGTTTGCGTCACGGTATGCAACAATTTTCTTTGCCAGAGTACTGTTGATTCCGGAAACGTATTTGAGAAGTGAAGCAGATGCAGTATTCAGGTTTACACCAACATTGTTTACAACTGATGAAACAACTTCGTCCAAAGTTTCGGAAAGCTTTTTCTGGTTTACGTCATGCTGATAAAGTCCGACACCTACAGACTGGGGCGGAATCTTTACCAGTTCTGCAAGAGGATCCTGCAGACGACGTCCGATGGAAATTGCTCCGCGGATGGTAAGGTCCAGATCGGGGAATTCTTCGCGTGCCGTATCACTTGCGGAATAAACAGAAGCTCCGTCTTCGTCTGTTACGGTATAAAGAACGTCAGGGAAGTTTTCGCTGATTACTTTTGAAACAATGGCCTGAACATCTTTGCTTCCCGTTCCGTTACCTACAGAAACCAGCTGAATGTTGAACTGTCTGATTGCTTTTCGGATTGCGGCTGCGGCTTCGTCAGGGTGTAGCTGCTGATTGATTACGAAATAACCGAGATACTTTCCTGTTTCATCCAAAGCCGCGCATTTTGTTCCGGTACGGATACCGGGGTCAACGCCAAGAACTCTTGTTCCCTTGATCGGCTGTGTCATAAGCAGGTTTTTCAGGTTTTCGCTGAAAATACCGATTCCGTGATCATCTGCTTCGTCAGTCTCGTCGTTGCGGATTTCGCGGACAACAGCGGGAGAAAGCAGGCGCACAACACCGTCTTCGACAGCATCTGCATGATATTTGTTGTGGATTGAATAGCCTTTTTTAAGCTGGGCAATTGCGCCGTCAACATCCACATCGATTGTTACTTCAAGTTTGCCTTCACGTTCACCGCGGTTGATTGCAAGAATGCGGTGTGGCTTGATCTGGTTCAGTGCTTCGTCATAATCCCAGTACATCTGGTAGACAGAAGTTTTTGCTTCTGCTTCGTCACCGATTCCCTTTACAACAACTTTTCCGGTTGCCATGTAAAAATCGTGTACTTTCGTGCGGTTGTCGCTGTCCTGGGCAACACGTTCTGCAAGAATATCCTGTGCTCCGGCAAGAGCATCTGCAGCAGAAGCAACAGAAAGTTCAGGGTTTTCCGCATTGTCTTTTACGAATTCGGAAGCTTTTGCTTCCAGTGCTGAGTCATCCAGTTCCAGCATTGCCTCTGCCAATGGTTCAAGCCCTTTTTCCTGAGCCAGCATTCCGCGGGTTTTCTTTTTCTTTTTGAAGGGAGCCCACAGATCTTCAAGTTCGGTAAGGGTTTTTGCGTCCATAACGGCGTTGTAAAGGAATTCCGTAAGTTTGTTCTGTGAAAAAATTCCTTTGATTATTTCAAGGCGGCGGTTTTCAAGATTTGAATAACTTTTGAAAAGATGGTCGCAGTCACGGACCTGAACTTCGTCCAAAGATCCGTGCATTTCCTTGCGGTAACGAGAAATAAAGGGGATTGTGCAGCCTTCGTTGACCAGTGTGATAACAGCGCCGACCTGCTGAACGCGGATGTTCAGTTCAATTGCAATGCGCTTCATGATGTCAACCTCATTAACTGTCAAGGCGTCAATCATCTCTTGGGTAAATTCCATAGTTTCTCCTAATAAAAAATCCGCATTAGCGGGGGCCACGGATGACGGATTGCCATTCAGGCCGTAAAAATAAAGCGAGGGCTATTCTACGAAAAAATGTTGAGATTTTCAAGAAAAATGATGAGCCGTAAATGCGGGGCGGTTCCTGGAAAAATCAGTTTTTTGTTCAAATTATGGAGAAAAAAGAGATTTTTAAGAAAATTAAGATATTGGAGATGATATTGTCGCTTTCCGAAAACGGGTTTATAATTATATGTGAATAAGTCTTGATTCTGATATTGTTCATCTTTGGAGTGTGTCTTTATGGAAGAATTGAAAGTAGAGAAAATGCCTGGAAAAGTTTACATCGGAAGCCTTCTTGCATTCACGGATTTTCATATTGTCGTATGGTTCCTTTTCTGGTTCTGTGATATTTATCCTGCAGAAACCCTGAAGCAGATGATTTTTTCTGTTCAGAACATTGTTTATGTTCTGGTTACTTGCGGAATCGGTCTGATTCTTCCAAAAATCATGTCTGTCAGCATCCCGAAAGCTTATGACGGAACAAAAGAATCTGTTGCAAAAACAGAGAACAGGCTTTTTGCTTTCATGATGCTTCAGTATTTTGCAATCATTGCATGTTTTCTCGGCTTTCCTTTTACAATCATGTCAATCTGTAAGACAAAGGGAATCTACTACATCACTCATGACCCCTGGTTTGCGTCAGTCGGTTCCGGATGTCTGAGCGGAACTCTGTGTTATGTAATGTGGCTGATTCGTGTGGAAACTTGGGTAAAATGGCTTCCTCTCAAAAGAAACGGCATCAGACTTAGCAGCAAAATGCGCCATTCACTGGTTACTTTTTCATCCACTCTGGGTGTAATCATGGTAATAATGCTGGCCAACAGAAATATGGAACTGGGTAAATTCGACCAAATCTTTGATGTTTACAAGACAAAAGTCATTCCAATTGCTGCTGGGGGTCTGATTGTTGCCATTCTGGACAATCTGTTTGAAACATCTGCAGAATCCAAACGTCTTGAAAGATCAATGGAAGTAATGCAGAGTCTTGCTCAAAACGATTTTTCAATTCCCCATCTTGATGTTGTAAGCCGTGATGAATACGGAATAATGAACGTTGCAATAAACCGTGTTGTAAAGACAACCAAAGGACTTGTGCAGACAATCCGTCAGGCAACTGAAAAAACTGATTCAATCGCACGGAAAATGGACCTGAATACTGAAGCTGTTGCAGAGGCCGTAACTGAAATTTCTAAGACTGTCGGCAGCGTAAAACAGGGCGTGATCAATCAGTCTGCGGGTGTTGAAGAAACCACACAGACTGTCAGAAACATTGAAACAGGCGTCAAAAAACTGGACGAGTTTGTTAACATTCAGTCAGAAAGCGTGGAAAACTCAACAAGTGCAATTTCTCAGATTGTCGGAAACATTGATTCTGTTACGTCAATTCTTGAGAAAAACGCAGCATCTGTAGGTGAACTTGCTACTGCCTCTGAAAACGGTCAGAAAAACGTAAAAGATGCAGTCCGTGCTGCGGAACTGATCATGGAAGAATCCGGTTCAATGATTGAAGCCGCACGCATTGTCCAGGCAATTGCTTCCCAGACGAACCTTCTTGCAATGAACGCTGCAATTGAGGCCGCTCATGCCGGAGACGCAGGAAGCGGTTTTGCAGTAGTTGCTGACGAAATCCGCAAGCTTGCAGAACAGTCCAACAGTCAGGGTAAAGCGATTGACGTTCAGGTAAAAGAACTGAATGTGGCCATCAACAATGTTTCTGAGAGTATCCGTCAGGTTCAGGTTGTTTTCGACAATATTCTGAATCTTACGGAAGTTGTAAAGCAGCAGGGAACTGTTGTTCAGTCTGCAATGGTCGAGCAGCAGAGCGGAAATCAGCAGGTTCTTGAAAGCATGGAGCGGATCAAGGAAATTTCTTCGGAAACAAAGAACAGTTCTCAGCAGATGTTGATGGGCATTAAGGAAATTGTTACGGAAATGGATGCACTTGGCACTACAACTGAAGACATCAAGAATGCAATGAACGAAGTTGATGAAAAAACTGCCAGAATCAGTGCTCTTGCTGCAGAAACTCAGACTTCTTCCAAAGAAAACGCAGAAAGCATCATGCTGCTTGGCGAAGAAGTCAACAAGTTTGTGATCTGACAGATAAACTTTGACCTGACCGGATTCTGATTCAACCGGTTAAAATCAAAGGCAGGCACCGTTAAAAAGGTGTTCGATGATAGAAAAGAGCGAACTGAAGGAGAGAAAAGATTATTATGGATATTATTCCCCTTGAGAAAGTAAATGGTGTGGCATTTGGTTCTTCAAAGGAAGAGGTCCGTGCAGTTTTTGGCTCCCACTTTTATAATTCTGCTGAGAGAGTAAAAAAAACGGTCGATGCCATATACGGATACATGCAGAACAGATTGGATTCATCCGATCTTTCCATGATCTCTGAATTCGAACTGGATGTAGATACTTATCTGGATGCTCAGATTGAGTACAAAAAAGAGAAATTTGTCTGCGCCACATTTTACACCGCTGATTATAAGTACCTGATGGTCGGGGGCAAGAAAGTTCCCATCCGTAAGATAAAAAAGATTCTGGAACTTTCAGATGATTTTGAATGGAATGAAGGTACTTTTATATGGAGCAGTAAGGAAAAGCAGATTAAAGTCAGCTGTCAGGACAGCAAGAGGAATGTGATCAGTATCACTTTTGGATGTGCCGGTTATTTTTAAGATTGTATTCCACAAAAAAAGGACTGCCTGATCATAAATGA
>JAKSTU010000006.1 GCA_024402435.1 Treponemataceae bacterium | reverse complement strand
GTGATAAAAATTACCTCCCTGTAATTTTTATCACTTCAGTTTGTTCGTGCGTTGCACTCTCAAACTGATTATTCTCGCCATCCGTGGCTCGCCGCTAACGCGGAGTTTTTATAGGAGGCGTGATAAAAATTACCTCCCTGTAATTTTTATCACTTCAGTTTGTTCGCGCGTTGCGCTCTCAAACTGATTATTCTCGCCATCCGTGGCTCGCCGCTAACGCGGAGTTTTTATAGGAGAAAGTATGAAAAAATTGCTTTTCAGGACAGTCCTCTGTTCTCTGTTACTGCTTGCAGTTTTTCTGCCGGCATTTGCTGACGAGGGCGGGTTCTACATAAAAAACTACAATTCCCGTCTGTTCGTCAGAAATGATGCCAGTATTGATGTGCAGCTTGATCTGGATGTAAATTTCTATGAGTACAGACACGGTATTTACTTTGCCCTGCCGACAACGGTTTCCATTGAGAAAGAGAACGAAGCCGGCAGAATGATTACCTACTGGTACCAGCCTGAAGTTTCTGACATCTGGGTTGAGGGTGACCCGAGCGTAGTTGATGAAAGTTCCGTAAGAATCGGTGATGCTGACAGGACGATAATCGGTGACAAACACTATACCCTGGGATTCCACTACGTTTTCGGTGATGACCGGGTACGCACCTATGACGAATTTTATTATTCGCTGATCGGAACGGACTGGGACTGTGAAATTGAGAATTCCAGTTTCATCATTGAGTTTGAAGGCAGCCCGGACTTGAGCGGAATGCAGTTCTACTGCGGTAAAGACGGCGAGAATGGTTCTGAGGATGTGCGCTGGCAGGCTGACGGAAATACCGTTTACGGAAGAACTTTACGCGCTTTGGGCCCGAGAGAAGCTCTGACAGGCTGGGTCCGGCTTCCGGAAGGTTTTTTCAGTGAAGTACGCAAAAAAAGTAAATTCATGATGTACCTTTCTCTGCTGCTTTCAATCGCAGTGTTTGCCTTTACTGTGTACCGTATGAACAAAATAAACACTGAACGGGGAAAGATAGTTCCTACAGTTGAATTCCATCCGCCGGAAGACTTCAACAGTGCTGAAGTCGGTTACGTTATCGATGAGAAAGCGGACCGGGAAGATTTTGTATCACTCATCGTCTGGTTTGCCTGCCATAAGAATCTGAAGATAAACGAAGTCAAGAAGAATCAGATCGAGCTTGAGGAAATCACACCTCCCGAGGGGAAAGCTCCTTATCTGAAACCTGTGTACGAGGCACTCTTTGCGAAAAATAGAGGCGAAGCTCTGTACAAGGCGATTGAAAAAGCGGAGAAGCAGGTTGAGGAAGGTTTTACAGGTGACAGAAGTCTTTCTGACGACAGACTGAAAAGCAGAAACATTTTCTGGGGTCTTGTCTCATTGGGTTGTGTCTGTCTGTCACTGTTCTGCGCTTCCTATAACTGTGACTACTCCGATATGGCCCCATTGGTCTGGACCGAGGCAGGTGCTCTGCTCGTATGGAGCATGATTACCTCTCAGCTTCTGCAGCCGGCAAACGTGATTCCAGTCAAGAAAAAGCTCTGGTTCTACAGACTGTTTGGACTGATTGTGGTCATTGCATTTTTCTGGTCAATCTCAAGTGTCGGTGCTGATGTTTTCCCCTTCTTTGCAGTCTCAAACATTCTGAGCGCACTTGCACTTCTTGCCGTAAAACGCACAAGTTATGCAAGCCGCTACAAGATTGAAATCACAGGAAAACTGCAGGGATTCAAGAACTTCATTAAGACTGCGGAACTTGAGAAACTTAAAAGACTGTGTGATGAGAATCCGGAATACTTCTATACTGTTCTTCCTTATGCCTACGTATTCGGTCTGTCTGACAGATGGATCAAACAGTTTGAGAAACTTGTTGTTCCGCCTCTGGAAAACTTCTCCAGTTACGATGCAACCCGTTCGTTCAATGTGGCGACCTTTGTGAAATCCTGCGATACTTCTGTAAAGAGTTATACTTCTTCTGTAAGTTCTTACTCCTCAAGCAAATCCGGCAGCAGTGGCGGTTCATCCGGAGGCGGCTTCGGCGGCGGTGGCGGCGGTTCCTGGTAAACTGAATTCCTTCCCGGACAAAGGTTGTTTAAATCTGGAAAGGAAGACAGCGGCCGACAAAAACACTCGCAGGACGGAATCATAGTTTCTTTGCCGTTCTGTGCGTGTAGCGACGCTAGCAAGCGATTTTGGCAGTCGCTGCGTGACTGTTTTCATCATTTAAAATTATAGTCTGTCCGTGATGGTATAATCCGACTTTTTTATGCGCATTTTCTTATGATTCTTTTGAAGATTTTAAAAAATATTGGACATTTTTGACTTTCTTGTTCTGAAATTCAGGATTTTGTTGTACAATGAATAGAAACACAAGTGGCAGGTCCAAATGAAATCGATTTTTTCAATAATCACTCTGATTCTTACAGCAGCACTCATTCTGCTTTACAACCAGATAAGCAAGAAAAAACATCCTCTTACAAAGCCTGTAAAACGCATTGTTTTTTGCGCAATTATTGCCGTATCTGCTTACGTTCTGGAGCTGCTGGTAGACAGTGAGACTCTGACTTTGTTTTTCCATAGTGTGTACTGCGCGAACATGGACTTCATGCTTATGGCACTTTTTTTCTTTGTCAAAGAGTATTCAGACCAGAAGATCCTTATTCCCGCTGAAAAATGGTTTATTCTCATTCTGTCCTGCATTGACGGGATAAACATTCTTCTGAATACAGTCTTCCGCCATGCTTTTACTGCGGAACTGTCAGCCTTTTACGGTTCAACAATTTATATTTTCCATTCAAACACACTGGCTTTTAACCTTCACCTGATCTATACGTATCTTCTTGTACTGTCAATTTTCGTAATTCTGATCAGAAGTCTGGTTCAGACTTCAAGATTCTACCGCCGCCGTTATCTGTATCTGATTGCAATTCTGCTTGTAGTAGTTGCTCTTGATGCAGTTTATGTCTTTGCAGACATGAAAATTGACTTTTCTCTTGTTTTCTATCTTTTCGGCGCTTTTGCCATTGCCCATCTTTCCGTAGTATTTATTCCCAAAGAACTGATCAGTCAGACTCTGCTCCGGGTAATGAATACAATGGCAAATCCCGTAGTATGTTTTGATGTAACAAAAACCTGCATTTATGCCAATGACCAGGCAAAAAAACTGTTCAAAGTGACTGATGACAATTTTGAACCCATATCAAAGTTTTTTAATGATGAAATCCGCAAGAACAACGGAATTCCTGCGTCACACAACTGGTACAGCGTTCTTCTCGTGGACAGCGAAATCGCCAATTTCGACGTGCATTACACAGAACTGAAGGATACCAACGGAGAAGGATTGGGATACTTCTTTACAATGTACAACCGTACTGAAGATTTGAACAACTTTGCCCGGGAACAGTACAGAGCGAATCACGACCAGCTGACAAAACTTTACAATCAGGATTTCTTCATTTCCCGTGTTACGCAGATGATTGAAAACGATCCGATTACAAGACGGCTGATTGTATGCTGTGACATCAAAGATTTCATGATGATAACGGATTTGTTCGGTGTTGAAACAAGCAATGACATTTTGCGCCGGCTTGCTGACCTTTTGCAGCAGTATTGCCGCTCAGGATCAATTGTTGCCCGTCTTGAAGGTGACCGTTTTGTAATGTGTATTCCGAAAAACCGTTTTAACGAACAGAGTTTTGTGGACAAAGTTCACGAAGTCAATGACATGCTTTCCGGTGACGGCTTCAAAGTACACATTCACACCGGTGTTTATGAAGTTGCAGACCCGAATCAGTCTGTAGCCAGCATGATTGCCTGTGCAATGCATGCAGTTTCTCAGGTAAAGAACGATTACTTCAACAAACTTGCCTGGTATGATGAAGAACTGACAAAACGCACATTGCGTGAAAACCGCATCATAAACAAACTTGACGAAAACATTCTGAACAACCGTTTTTTCCTTCTGCTGGATCCCCAGTTTTCAAGAGACAAGGAACTTCTTGGCTGTGAAGCAAAAATCTGTCTTCGTGAAGCAGACGGAACAGTTATTCCTCATGAAGAACTGGTTCCTGTTCTGGAACAGTACGGCCACATACATCGGCTTGACATGCACATGTGGGAGCTTGCCTGCAATGTTCTGAAAAACTGGCGTGATTTGGGAATAACGGACAAATACATTTCCATTCCGGTTTCTGCAAGGGATTTTTATTACATTGACGTTGAACACCGGCTTCTGGAAATTCTTGATCATTATAATTTGGACCAGACCATGCTCAAACTGAGCATTACGGAGACAAATCTTGCTTCTGCCGGCGCTCAGCCATACGAAAAATCAATGGATACAATCAGGAGACTGCAGAAACAGGGCTTTACTGTGGAAATCAACGAATTTGCAAGCCGTTTCTCTTCTTTCAAGGTTCTTATGGATTTTACAGCGGATTTTATCTGCCTTACCATGTCATGGCCCAAAGACGAAGAGGCAAAACGCAAAAGTCCGATTATTCTGGATGCTTTTGTTGACATTGCGAACAAAATGAACATTACTGTTGCAGTGAGAAACGTTCCTACAGAACAGAAATTCCAGTTCCTCCGAGATCACGGCGTATCGGTTTTTCAGGGCTCTTATTTTACACAGCCGCTTACAGGTGAAGAATTCCGGGAAAAGTATTTTTCTGACATGTGATTTTTTGCCCCAAGCATTGAATTTTTTTGTATTATGTACATAAACTGAATGAACAGTTTTTTTATTAAGCCTGAGAAAAATCTCGGGCAATTTTGACAAACGCTGATTTTGGAGGCTTTCTTTATGTCAGACGAAGTACTTGATTTTACGGTTGAAACACTCGGACCGTGTAAAATCCCGTCACCAATTAAACTTTCGACGAAGCACGGTGATTCTGTGGCAAATTACGTTACAGACAAAGAATTTGTGCGTTATCAGCTTGATGTGGAAGAAGGCGGACCTGTTGCACCGGATGACAAAAGCAATCTGATTCAGAAAGCGGGTCCACGTGAATACATCTATTTCAATCCGGCACATGTAAACGCAGGTATCTGTACTTGCGGCGGTCTGTGTCCCGGTCTTAACGACGTTATACGCGCTGTTGTACGCTGTCTGTACAACCGTTACGGTGTCCGCCGCATCCGCGGAATCCGCTTCGGTTTCAAAGGGCTTCTTCCTGAAAACGGTTATGAAACTGTTGACCTTACTCCCGATATTGTTGACGACATTCACAAGACAGGCGGTTCTTTCCTTGGAACAAGCCGTGGCGGCGGAAAATATGTAACTGAGATTGTTGATGCCATCGAGTCTCTCAACATGAACATGCTTTTTATCGTGGGTGGTGACGGAACACAGCGCGGCGCATTGGAAATTGCCAATGAAATTGAAAAGCGCGGACTTAAGATTGCAGTTGTCGGTATTCCGAAGACAATCGACAATGACCTTATGTTCATTCAGAAGTCATTCGGATTTGACACAGCTGTTCAGAAAGCTACTGAAGCTGTTGCCGCCGCTCACATGGAAGCCCATTCCCATATCAACGGTATTGGTCTGATCAAACTGATGGGCCGCGAATCCGGTTTTATTGCTACACACACTGCACTGGCCAGCCACGAGACAAACTTCTGTCTCATTCCCGAAGTGCCCTTTGACATTGAAGGTGAAAAAGGTTTCCTCAGCGCATTGAAAGCCCGCATTGAAAAACGCCACCATGCAGTTGTAATCGTTGCAGAAGGTGCTTGCCAGGAACTGCTTGATACAAAAGGTGAAAAAGACGATTCCGGAAACGTGAAACTTGGGGACGTAGGTATGCTGCTTAAAGACCGCATTACCGAATATTTCAAGGAAGAGGGAATCCACATCAACCTTAAATACATTGACCCCAGTTATCAGATTCGCAGTGCAAAGGCAAATCCTGCCGACTCAATCTACTGTGAACGTCTGGGCAACAATGCGGTTCATGCAGCAATGGCCGGAAAAACAAAAATCGTAATCGGTCTTGTAAATGACCGTTTCGTCAACCTGCCTACAAGAGAAGTTACGAAAAAACGCAACAAGGTAAATCCTGAAGGTTCTTTGTGGCGCGATGCAATTGATGCCACAGGACAGCCTGCGGACTTGAGCAACAAGCAGAAAGATTCTGAAAAGAAAGCTGCAAACTGATCTGATTTGATCTGAGAGAAGGGCTGTCCTGCACGGGCGGCCCTTTTTTTTGTTTGTATTACAAATTCTCCGCCCGCAAACTGAAATATTTTTTTATTTTTTTTCTTTCAGTTTTTCAGTTCTTCCTGTATAATTGAGTAAAAGATTAAGAGTTAAAAATAAAAAATTCCGGGGGTTTTTTCGAATTGAATTCCGAGAAAATTGACTTGCGGTCAAAGTCTCTGATTGTATCTGTCGGGCTTACCGTTGTTTGTGTAATACTGCTTTTTTTCTGCATTTTTCAAACTACTCTCATAAACAGAAGTCTTTCGGAAGACATTCAGAATTTTCTGATGGACATAAATTTCCGTACCTCCCGTTCCTTGGAAGAATATTTCGGCCAGACTTGCGGACTGATTCAGTCCATGTCAAAATTCATCGGGTCCGGAAACGATTTTATTTCTGAATATTCACTCAAAACCATTGACGATTACATTGCCGACAGCGATATTCTGCGCATGTCCATTGCTTTGCCTGACGGAACACTGCACAACGTTTCTTATCATGACATAAACATTAGGGACAGGGATTACTTTCGGGCTGCAATGAACGGCCACACTGTAGTGTCTGACATACTGGTTTCACGTTTTTCAGGTGAAAGTCAGATTGCCATTGCTTCACCTATCACGGATGAAAGAGGATCTGTTCAGGGGGCGCTGGTCGGTTATCTGGATACTGATGTTTTCACCGATATGTTCAGTTCCTCAAGCTTTGACGGTACAAGTTTTTTCTACATCACAAATGCAACCGGTTCTTTTGTTCTGCCTTTGGAGAAGGCAAGATTTTCCCAAAAACAGACTCCCGCAGAAACTCTTTATCAGGAAATATGTTCAGAAGACGCGGTTGTTGCAACAGGTTCCGCAGTAAGCGAAATGCTTTTGGAACAGGATTTCCGCGTCAGTGAGATAAAGGCCGGCAACATTACATGGTATGTGTGTTCAAGTCCCATAGAAATCAATGACTGGCGTCTTGTTTCATTTTTTTCTGTTGATAAAGTTGCAGGAAATTCCCATGCAGCGTCACAGCGTTCTGTAACAATCGTATCACTTTTGTGCATTGTTGTTGTGGTGACAATGCTTATTGTTTGTCTTGTGCAGATAAACAACAGAAAACATCTGTTCCGCATAGCATACATTGATTCAATAACCGGCGGCGGAAATGCAAACTGGTTCAAAGAACAGTTCAAGAACAAAGTCTCTTCGGCTGCAAGTTACACTTATGATCTGATTCTGATCAATCCGAAAAAATTCACTTTGTTCAACGATGTGTTCGGTCATGAAGCGGGAAATCTTCTGCTTCGCGATATTTACCGCTACATCCAGAACATGCTGCTTCAGGACGAGATTGTTGCAAGAATCGGGAATGATCATTTCTGCTTTCTGAGTCATCATGCAACTTCGGAAAGCATTATTACAAAATTGGATTACTTTGCGGAAAAATTCAACCACTTCAATGACAGTACGACACATCGGTATATCGTAACTTTTGCTGCCGGAATTATTGCCATTGAAAATCCGCACATGGAATTTCTGCAGGCTTATGACAGGGCGCTGCTGGCTTCTTCAATTCCCGGCAAGACAAATACAAAGCATGTGCAGATCGGCTTTTTTGACGACAGGGACAGGACACGGCTTCTTAACGAGCGCGAAATGGAAACACGCATGGCCGACGCTCTTGCAGACGGTGAGTTTGTGGTGTACTTTCAGCCCAAATATTCCCTTGCAGAAAACAGGATTGCAGGCGCAGAAGCATTGGTACGATGGATTGATCCGACTTATGGAATCAGGTCTCCCGGGGAATTTATCCCGCTTTTTGAGAAAAACGGATTTTTGCTGAACATTGATACATACATTTTTGAGCAGGTCTGCCGTTACATGCACAAATGGCTTGTGGCAGGCAAAGATCCCTTTGTGATTTCTGTAAACTTGTCACGCACTTATATGGATAATCCGGTTTTTCTCGGTGTTTATTCAAACATTGTTTCTCATTACGACATTCCGCCGAAATTCATTGAGTTTGAAATTACAGAAACAGTTGTTTACGAAGATACGGAACGACTCATCAACATTATTCAGGAAATTCACAATTTGGGATTCAGCTGCTCAATTGATGACTTCGGTTCAGGTTATTCATCTTTGAACATGCTCAAAAACATTCCTGCAGATGTAATCAAGCTGGATAAAGGCTTCTTTGATATGACGAGCGGTGTTCATGAGGGTCAGGAAACTCAGCGGGCTGACATTGTTGTGGAAACAATTGTTCATCTTGCAAAACGCCTTTCAATGAAAACCGTTTGTGAAGGTGTTGAAACTCAGCAGCAGCTTTCTTTTCTGCGCAATCTGAACTGCGATCTTGTACAGGGTTATGTTTTCTCAAAACCGGTTCCGGCAGAAAAATTCGAGGAAATGGCTTTTGGCGCAACTGTTCCTGAAGCATTCATCAAAAATCCGAAAAACTGACGGACAAATCATTCCAAAATCATTACTTGCTCTCAGAAGGTTTTTTTCTGTAAGATACCGGAAAGTAACTTTGCTTATGCGGAACTTTAATCTTTTCAATTCTGCGCTGCAAATGTTGCCTGTTTTGAGGAGAAATCATGATCTGTCAAAAAATCAATCTGCCGGTGCAGTACGCTGCAAAAGGTATTAAAAACAACGGCTTTCAACCTACATTAACGACTTATATTCTTGATACACCCGAATATTACGGTGAAAGAAAACGTCCGCTGGTTCTTGTGTGTCCGGGCGGCGGTTACGCATATACTTCTGACAGGGAAGCCGAGCCCATCGCTCTTAAGATGACTGGAATGGGCTTTAATGCATGCGTTCTGCGCTACAGCTGCGCTCCCATGGATTTTCCGGCAGCTCTTCTGGATGCGGCTGAGGCAATGTATTACATCAGAGTTCACGCTGATGAATGGAATGTGGATCCTGAACAGATTTATGTATGCGGTTTTTCTGCAGGCTCTCATCTTGCCGCAAGTTTCGGTGTGTTCTGGAACAGCGGTTTGATTCAGGAGTATCTTTCTTACAAACCGGAAGAAATGCGCCCGGACGGACTTTTGCTTTGTTATCCGGTAATTACATCCGGAGAAAAGGCACACCACGGTTCAATTACAAATGTTTTGGGCAGTCAGGCTACGGATCCTGAAATGGTTGCAAAGATGAGTCTTGAAAATCAGGTGACCAAAGATGTACCGCCGGTGTTCATCTGGCACACTTTTGAAGATGGCGCGGTGCCTGTGGAAAATTCCCTTCTGTTTGCATCTGCCCTCCGCAAGGAGAACATTCCTTTTGAACTGCACATTTTTGAGCACGGCGCACATGGCTTGAGTCTTGCAAACGCAGAAACTTCTTTGCCGGACATGTCTCAGATCAATGACGCATGTGCCGTGTGGCCGGAACTTGCCGCAAAGTGGATTCTCGGCCGTAAGTAATTACAGAGGAAAAAAAAGTTGATGGCCAAGACAAAGAAAAAAATAGCTCTGATTCTGTGCTGCTTTTTCAGCATCTGTTCCCTTTTTGCCCAGTTTGCCGGTTTGCCGCCGGCAGAAGAACCTTTATGGGCAATCACAGCAGGCGGAACGGCAAACACTTTTTCCATGGACAGGAACAGTCTCCCGCTGGCTTTGACACTGCAGGGAATGTGGACAAATGACCGGCTTCTGGGACAAGGCGGAATCCTTTTTAAGACGGACAGAATTGCTTTTACAGGAAATGCAAGAAGTTTATGGAATGCGGGCAAAGACAAGTCTTTTGGAGTGCAGGGCTTTCTGAACGGGGCATTCATTTATTCAACGGCGGATTCTTTGGAAGCCGGACTTATGACTTGTTTTGACTACACAACGTCTGCAGAAAGATGGTTCCGTTTCTCGGCAAGCATGGGTTTTGCAATGGTTGACACGGTGATTCGTTATAATGACGGCAACAGAATGAGACGGACTGCCCCTGATGTTTCATGGGCGGTTCTCGGAGAAATTGCTGTATCTGGTTCTCCGGCAGAAAAACTGGTTCTGTGGACTTCATTTTCGACTTATGAACCCTTTGTTTGCAATTACGGAATTCCTGTAAACCTGGTTGCCGGCGGAAGTTTTGAGGTTTCTGACAATCTGGTTGCTTACGGCAGAATCAAACTGGATTCGCCTGTAATGCTGACAAACTTCGGGCGGCACAAAAGCCTGGATTTGGAATTGGGTGTTTCATATTGCATGCCGGCAGGAGGTGAAAAATGAAAAAACTGATTCCGGTAATCATTTTTGTTTTTCTGTGCCTGCTTGTAGCAAATCTTACATCCTGTCCTTTCGGACTGAATTTTGCACCTTTCGGAAAAGAAGATGTTGCTGCCCGCTTTGAAAAGGAAGCCGACGCTTATACGGATTTGGGCACTCTTTATGAACAGGCCGGCGATGAATACACTTTTCTGCTGTTCACGGACATTCACTTCGGCAAAATGAAAATGGATTCAAAGGATCTGGTTTCTTTTGTAACGGATTATGGTCAGAATCACTCTGAATCTCCGCTTCGTTTCGTGTTGTTTTTGGGAGATGCTGCGGATCATGGACAAAAAGAGGAATATGATCTGTACACAGACTTTGAATCTGAGGTAATGGCTGCAATTCGGGCCGGGGATCCTTCTGTGACAGATGGAATACGCGGACAGAATTTTCTTGCTGTAATGGGAAATCATGATTTGTTCATGCACGGATATTCCCGTTGGAAAAAAAGCTGTTATCCTTTTAAGGAATCCTGGAAGTTCACTGTCAGAACCGGCAGTACAGAGCGCAGCTTTTATTGCGGAGACACATCAATGGGCGTTCTCGGTTCAAATCAGCTTGATATGTTGAATGCAAAACTCCGCAAAGACAGAAATCCTAAAATATTTCTGACACATTCTCCCATGTCTCAGCTAGCATGGAACAAATCAATCGGGGCTCTGCCGCTTACAATTGATCAGGATGACAGGGTAAGACTGCAGAATCTTCTGCTGGAAACAAAGACCGATCTTTATCTTTGCGGGCACAATCATTTCGGCGGGGAAAAACTTTGGCCGGAAATGATGGAAGTGTGTTTCAGAAGCTTTACCGAATGTCAGGGAAAACAGTATTTTTACACGGTCACAGTAAATGAAAGCGAAAAAAAAGCTGTAATCAATCAGTATGACCTGAAAAACTGGCAGTCAGGCGTAACAAAATCAATTACAGCTTCGTTGCGCTGAGGCAGATGTTTCGACTGCGCTCAACATGACAAAGGGGGCGTTCACTGCGTTTGTCCGGGGCTGTGTGACACGTTCAACATGATACACCGTGCAATGTCATCCTGAGCGAAGTCGAAGGATCTCTACAAAGCGTAAAAAAGTTTGTGCAGATGTTTCGACTGCGCTCACTACGTTCGCTCCGCTCAACATGACAGAGGGGGTGCTCACTTGGTTTGTCCGAGGTTGTGTGACACGCTCAACATGACACACTGTGCAATGTCATCCTGAGCGCACACCGCGTCATCATGCACATACATCGCACAATGTCACCCTGAGCGAAGTCGAAGGGTCTATGAAAGCATTGCAGGAGTTTATGCAGATGATTCGACTGCGCTCAACATGACACGGGTGGGCCATTGTCATCCGCTCTGCGCAGTCTGCACAACATGACACGGGTGGGCCATTGTCATCCGCTTTGCGCAGTCTGCACAACATGACATGGCGGTTTTGAGGCGCTTCAGGGGCCGCCTGAAAGACCTGGATCGGTATTCAGGCGGAATCAAATCATGAAAGTTCCGGATTCAGCACACCGTCTGTCTCAACGGTGAAAGTGCTGCCGTCTTTGTAGTGAATGACAATCGTAGGATTTTTGATTACGCCGTCAAAGTGAATCAGAGCGGGCGCATCATTGTCGTAATTCATTCCGATTGCAAAGTGGCAGGTTTTGAAAGCTTTTTCATCTTCGAGCATGTTGCCGCGGATTTCTGCAGCCGGGTTCAATCCGATTCCCAGTTCTCCGATATTCCGGGCATTTTTTGCATAAAGTGCAGCTTTTTCCGCGCTCATTACTCCGTCCTGTCCCATTTTGATGGCACGGGTTTCGCCGTCAGTAACAGACTGCAGAAGTTTTCCGGCATCGCTGTCCGGTGCGGGCGGGTTTGATTTTGCATCAAAAATATCAGTTACATAACCGTCAGCAACTTTGCAGATAATCGGTTCGTGAATGATCAGGTCTCCGCCCGTCAGACTGATTGAGCCGTCAAAAGCGATTGTTCCGTTGCTTTTACCCACAACCGGGCTTACGAAAACTTCGCCTGCCGGAATGTTTCCGCCTGCTCCGGGGAAAGAAAAGTTGCCGTCATCGCTCAAACCGTTGCGTCCTTCAACGGGAACAATCATGTCTGTGCCGGCCGGTGCCGTAACGTGAACAAAAGAAGCGTTCTCATATTTTTTGCAGAGTTTTTCGCATCTTGTCTTGAGCAGCGCATAATCAATATTTGTGGTGCGGGCAAACATGTCAACGGTAATTCCGGGTGTCCACACTGCGCGGATATGTTTTACACCGTCCATAAGGTAATTGAATGCAGAATTGAATTCCTGTCCGTCGGAAGTAGTGTAGGGATTTGCCATTCCTTCTTCATCTTTGCCCAATTTATTTGCAGAAATCGAGAAAATCACCTGAGGTTCGGTTTTGATGGCTGCAACAATTGATTTGTCGCAATAATCCAGAAGTGTTTTTTCATTCTGTACAGCCATTATAGGAACGCCTTCTGCTTCAAGTGTGGCGTCATACAAAGCCATGCTGATTTTGAGCACGTCTTCCTGAGGATTTGTAATGATAAGAACACGGTCGCCTTTTTTTACGCCGCAAACATCTTTGATAACTGTAAGTGCCCCTTTTACAAGGGATTCATCGTAAAACTGTTTCATGCAGTAAACATAACAACTGCAAAAATACTTTTCAAGACATGAATCTGTCAGCAGGAGAAATCATTGTTGAGCCTGTCTGATCATCAGAATGAAATATTCTATTGATGAATTTCCGGGCATCTGAAGATTGAAAACTATACTGTTGTCTTTTTGCGTCTGCAATCCTTCCATAAGAAATCCGTAAGGCCGGATATTGTCAGTTACAGGTTCCAGATAATAAGAAGGAGCAGATGAAATCAAGTTTTCGCCAGAATCATCATCTTTTGGGGCTTCAATCCATAAGGAAACAGGATTTTGCGGGAATGAATAAATTCCTGTGGTGCCGTCAGCCTGAGTGTATTGTGCAGAAATGCCGTGATTGTCCGCTGATTTAAGCAATGTTCCGCTTGTTGCCCGTTTCTGCCCGAAAGACAGAATGTATTCTTCAACAACGCCCTGAAAATTCTGATGAAAGCCCAGTTTCTTCAGTGCGTAATTTATGGCGTCTTCATTTACTCGGCCGGATTTTGCCATTGTCTGAATCAGTTTTGCGCCGCCGTAATTCCGGGCAAGAAAGGAGCCGAAACAGTAAAGCTGTGCATAAGAACAAGTTTGCAAAGACAGAAGTTCGTCTTCCGAATCGGGCGGTTCATCGCTTCTCCATTCACCGATTCCCACAAAAGGATAAAGTTTGTTGATAAAAAGAATGCGGTTTTTGGGTGAATGTTTTAATTCGTCAAAGCCCGGCACATTTTCCTTGAAAAACTCTGTCATAAGATCTTCTGCCTGCATGGACATCATTTCCTGATACCAGACTTCAACGGTTTCATTGCTCTGCTGGTGGACCGTGTTCAGAAGATGCTGGAATTCGTGGACAAGGATGGACAATATTTGTTCCGGGTACTTATTCAGACTGGAGGAATCCACATAAAACATTGCACGGCTGTTGGAGATTGTATTGCCGCCGATATAGTTTTTCAGAATATCCGTTGGTCTGAAAAAACCCACTGTTGATGAACCGGACTTTGAAAAATCATCAAAGCAGTAGAGAAGAATGTCGATTTTGTCATCATCTTCGACAGTAATGAAATAGGAATTGTTCTGTTTTGACGCTGCCCACTCCGAGGTTTTTTCAGTTCCGAAAATTTCTGTAACAAGGGGATAAACTGATGCAAAACTTTCTGCAAGTTGTTCTGCCTGTTTTTTTGTTACTTTGCGGAGTTTTTCCGCTGCCTCAGATGAATCATAATCTTTGTCATCGAGAAAATAATCAGTTACGACCATGATTCTGCAGAACTGATTTTCCGCAGCGCACAAAGCTTTTGTAAGCCTGATGTAATCATTTTTTTCGTCGGTCAGCCAATATTGTTCAGTTTTGGGTTTGTCACTGTCCGAATCCGGATTTGCGGCACTTCTTGAAGAGTCATAAACAATTCTGGCACAGTCTGTGATTTCTGAACTTTGATTTATCTGCACAAGAATGGGAACACAGTTTTCTCTGTCATTGATTATGACAGTTGCAGTGGATTCTGTTGCAGAAGAAGGAAGACGGTAAAAAAGATTTTCGCTGCCGTTTTCAAAATCAGAAAAATCGTTGAGTGTAAGAATGATTGCTTCCGGAGTTTTGCTTTTGTCCATGAAAAAATCGGGACAGGAACAGAACAACAGACAAAGACAAATGATGCAGCAGAGGCTGCCGACCTTTTTCAGCATACTAATTCATTATAGCGCAACAAAGGAAAAGGGCAAAAGTTAAAATAACACACAATAAAGCAGATTTTTCACATGGTCATACAAAAAATGTGTATGTAGACTTAGAGCATGATTTCGGGCAGGGAAAAAACTGTAAAAATTTCTTTTCTCAATGTGAGCAAAAAAGCTCTGTTCTGCAAGCCGGTAAAGAATCTGACTTTTCAGGTTCCGAACAAGCCGGTTTTTCAACTGGAACATGAAGATGAATTGTGCAAAAAGACTGTTCTTGCTCTTCTGCAGAAAAAGAAGATTCCCGAAAGCGGACAGATTACACTGAATGCCATTGTTTCTTCTGCATTCAAGCCCCGGATGAAATTCCGCGGCAAGTCAGTGCTTTGTATGCTGCAGAAAAACATCCGCCGTAAAAAAGCATTCCGTCCCATTGCAAGCGAAACTGCACGAATGTATTCCGCATTGAGCACGATTCTTCTGCAGCCACGTGAGCTGGCACTGATTATCAGGGCAAACATCGGCCATGGTGCTGAAAAAACTGTGGAGGCTTTGTCTGAGCGTTACGAAATCCCTTCGGATGTGGCAAAGACTGTGCTGTGCTGGAATCTGCAGGTTTTCAGGACGCGGGAAGAGTTGGAAAGTGCTGCAACAAGAAAGCGTGAAGAAATGCAGCAGAAACTTCAGGACGAGACCGATATTCTCAGGCATCAGAATCTTTTGCTGAACGAAAGTTTTCAGGTGGAAAAAGACGGTGTCGTGCAGACGGAATTCCGTGCTTTGAGCAAAGAAGAAGCTGAGATTGCAGCGCGGAAGTTCATAAGGCTTCTGAATTTGACCGATGCTGCTGACAAACCTGTGTCGTTGCTTGACGGGTGCAGCAGATTCCGTCTTGAACTTTGCCTGCTTCTTGCTGAAGAACCGGGTGTAATAGTGGCGGACAAAGCAAAGTTTGCTGCTGACGTGAATTTGGCTGAGGATTGGGAGCAGGTTTTTTCAGAAACGGGATGCACACTTCTGCTGATCTGATTTTTTTCAGTCAGGAGGAATTATTTTCCTACGCAGAAACGGCTGAAGATGTTTCCCAAAATGTCGTCGGGACTGACTTCGCCTGTAATTTCGCCCAAGGAAGCAATGGCATCTTCAATGTCCTGTACGGCGGCATCAAGACCGAGCCCCAGTTTCTCAACAGAAAGCGCATGTTCAACTGATTCCAATGCTTCGTCTACGGCGGTTTTTTGCCGCTGGGAACCCAAAGCAACTGATGCGCGGCTTGTCGGCAGCTGTCCCGAAAGCACGGTTTTTACACACTGCATCAATTCCTGAATACCCGAGCCGGTTTTTGCGCTTACCCGGACAGTTCCCTGAACACCCTGCAGAATGTCAGCGTCCAAAGCAGACTGAGCGCCCGTTTCTGCAGCTGAGGAATCGCATTTGTTGTAAACAAGCACAACCGGTGTTTTCTGAGCGGAAAAATCCTTTATTGTTGAAAGATCTTCTTCTGCAATTCCTTTTACAGAATCCACAAGATAAAGCACAAGATCTGCTTCTTTTGCCAGATCGTAGGCACGTTCTACACCGGTCTGTTCAATGGCATCGCTTGTTGTGCGAAGCCCTGCAGTGTCAAAAAGGCGTACCGGAATTCCTGCAAAAGAAACCCAGCATTCAAGGTAATCTCGTGTGGTTCCTTCTGTTGAAGAGACAATGGCACGCTCTTCTTTAAGCAATGTGTTGAAAAGACTTGATTTTCCGGCATTGGTTCTGCCGGAGAGCACGATGCGGGCTCCGTCCTGATACAGTTTTTCGCTTGCCCATGTATTGCTCAAGGAAAGCAGTGCGTCATGAGCTTCCTTAAGTTCAGTTGCGTCAAAAGCATCCGCAATGGTTTCTTCGTCTTCCGGGTATTCAATTTCTGCTTCAATGGATGCGGTCGTGCGGACAAGAAGCTGCTTTATCCGCTCAATTTCATCAAAAAGGTTTCCGCTCAGACGGTTTGCAGCTCTTGAACGGCTTTCATCAGTGTGAGAATCAATTATTTCGCGGATTGCTTCTGAACGTGTCAGGTCTGTTTTGCCGTTTATGAAAGCTCTGAAAGAAAATTCACCCCGTTGAGCTTCGCGGAATCCGTTTTTAAGCAGCAGTCTGAATACAGCGCTTACCGGTGCGGTTCCTCCGTGACAGCAGATCTCAACCATTTCTTCGCCGGTGTAGCTTTTGGGCGCCCGGTATACAAGAGCCATCACTTCGTCAACAGGATCTGAAGTTTCAGGTTCCGTAATCCATCCGTGAACCATGGTATAACCGGTCGCATTGTGCAGCGCTTTAGGACGGGAAAAAAGTTTTTCAATAAGTTCCACGCAGTTTTTTCCGCTGGTTCTGATGACTGCCAGTGCGGAAGGCGCAACAGCAGTGGCAATTGCGGCAATAGGTTCGTCAGGTGTGTATCCGGCAGCCAAACTCATTTATTATTTTTTCTCCTGATTTTTGAATTCTGCAAGCTTGAGTTTTGCAAGCAGAACAGGAACTGCAAAAGATGCGGTCAAAGTGCAGATACCATAACGCAAAAAGCGGAAAAGTCCGTAAAGACTGCTTTCTTCCCCGGGGAAAACTTCTTTGAGCCCAAGATAAAGCACGCCGAAAACAGCAATACCGATTAGGAGACGAAGAAGTTTCTGGAGTGCACTTCCTTTTGCAGCGTTGAATTCTCCCTGCCGGTTCAGCAGAATGTAGCCGCCGCACAAACCGAACATAGCGCCCTGCATGGATGTGTCTTCAGGATTGATTGCATTGAATGCAAAGCAGAGGGCAACAATAATCAGAAGGTGAATTGTTTCTGCGATTTTTTTTGTTCTGCAAACTTTATTGAACCAGGCTGAAAAACTGTTTCCGAAAAGCAGAACTGAAAGAGAAATTACGTAACCGAACAGAAGGCCGCCCAAAACGTCAGTAGGGTAGTGGACTCCCATATAAACACGGGAAACTGCAATTACAATCGGCAGAAAAAGTGCAAGAACAAGCCTCATCCCGATATATTTTCTGTTCGGGCCATAAAGAATTTTTGCGCTTAAAGGCAATACAGTTGCGGCGGCCTGTGAATGTCCTGAAGGTGTGGAAAAACTTGTTTCCGTTGCGAGCCCGACTGTCGGATCCAGTGTGTAAGGCCGCGGTACACGCAGAATGTTTTTTACCGCAGAGTTTCCTGCCGCAGAGAAAAAGCACGTAATACCGACTGTATAACCGGCTTTTACGTCAACACAAAGATAGAGGAACATCACCAGCAGTACGTAAACCGGTGAATTGAAAGCAACATGAATAATCTGTCCTAAAACAGTAAGCGGCGCACATTTGACGGTCTGGACTGCACGGATTACATCCAGTCCCCATTGCCAGATTTCTTCCATTGATTATGATTCCTTATAAAAAAAATTGCAAAGTGTTATTCAGAGAGCTGTTCGGCCATGTCTTCAGAAGCTGAATTCCTGAAAAGTCCGGTTTTTGTGATTCCGTCACCTTTCCACGGATATGGTGCATCTCCCGGATCCGGTGAAATGTAATTGTATTTTCCCGAGTTGTTCCAGTACATGTATCCGCGGTCAATGGAATCTCTTGTTCCGAAAACCTGACGTCTAACATAATCTTTGTCATAGTAAAGTTTGTCGTAAGAAACTGCCAGATAGAATGCCTGAACCCAAGGCCGCACAATTACCTTGTTGCGTGCGATTACCGAGTTTCTGAAACAGCCGTAGTAATAAATGCGGTATGTGCGTTCTTCCGCAGGGCTGTATGCAAAGAAAGACTGCTCAAAATGACTGGGATAGAACATGGGGCAGATAACATCAACATATTCTGCAAGAAGCTCCACATCCTGACCCGTGCGTCCGCCGTAGCGGTACCAGCCGTTTGCGCCGTAAATATCGATTCCGATGGGAGCATCAATGTTTGCGCGGGCATAAGACAGAAAGGACATCAATGCGCTTTCTTTGTCCATGCCTTCATCCTGCCATTTGTACTGAGCGCGTGAAAGATTCAGGCCGTCAGTGGGAAAGCGGATGTAGTCAAACTGAATTTCGTCAAACCCGCGCTCAATCAGTTCCTTGCAGATGCTTACATTGTATTCCCAAACTTCGTGACAATAAGGATCGCACCAGTATTCGTCATAATATTCTGTTTCAGAACCGGTTTTTACGCCGTTTTCATCAAGAATGTCAGAATAACCGCGGATTCCCTGCCATGCTTTGCCTGAAGAACTGTCTTTTACTGCATATTTTCCGTTTGAATAGCGCCACAAGTTTCTGTCTTTGAATACAACAATTCGTGCAATCAGATAAAGATCCGCTTCTTTGCACTGGTCAACAAAGGCATCCAGATTGATTGCATAAGAACTTTCCGTAGCTTTTTTCTTTACTTCATCACTGATTGTGTGATAACGCAGATATCCGTAATCATCTTTCATGTCCACAACAATCGCGTTGAGTCCGTTTTCTTTTGCCGTGTCGATGAATCCCTGCAGTGTCTTGCCGGGAGTAGTCTGTCCTGCGGGAATGTAAAGAGCTTTGCGGTCGCTTGCAGTTTCCACATAATTTCCGGCAATGTCAGCAGTGTCCAAAAGCCACAGTTCGTTGAGCGAAATGCTTTTTGAGTAACCGCTTGCTGATTCCGGAATGTACATGCATCGTGCCTGACCTTCAGCCTGTTTGACGGCTTTAAGCCATGTTTCGCTTTCTTTCGGAGCAGCTTCAAAAGTTTTTGTTTTCAGATTGAAACTGCCGTAACCGTCCATTGTGATGAAAATCAGATTTTCACCGGCCAAAAACAGACTGTCGATAACTTGTGCCGGATTTTCGGTTTTGCCCAAAAGCTGTCCTTGTTTTTTCGTCCAGTCCAAACGGTAAATGCAGGGTTTGAAACTTTGTGAGATATAGACTTCCGTGTAATAATTTCCGTTTTCATCAAGGCGTAGAACAGGCAGAATATCAGCAATTTCATCAGAAGAGTCTGATGTGGGAACTCTTTCAAATCCGTAGTCCATGTCAATCCAGGCGGGCTTTTTTGAATAAGGCTGATAATAAGCGATTCCATAAACCGAGTGAGACAGAAACACCGTAAGAACAGGATTTCCTGATGCGTCGGGCATGTTGCATACGGCTACAGCTTTTGCTCCTGAAGTTTTTGTTGATGAAAAACCGATGTTTTTCCAGGATTCACCGCCGTTTTCCGTAAGATAAACTGCATTGTTGGATGTGGTTACCATGATGCTGCTGTTTTCAGGATGAACGCCCAGATCTTTAAGGGATGCCATGTCATCGGTAAAAGAAACCTGTCCGTCTTCATAGTGTTTTACACGGTGAGTAGGCAGCCCGTTGTTGCAATAATCATAGGTCAGAAGATCCTTCGTCTTTACGATGCCTTTGTCAGTAATCATGTAGTAAGCATCTGTGTGTACAATTGTCTGTACGGCGCCCTCTGTCCAAAGGGGATGCATCTGGCCGTCACGCAGGAAAAAAAGCCCGTTTTCGGTTCCTGCAAGGATTCCATCGGTAGAAACAGGATTGGAATCATCAATTTCCAAGGTTTGGAATGGTTCGGAAAAATCTTCTTCTGCAGAACTTGTCGGGGAATTCTGAAAATAAAAGGGAATTATAAAAGCGCAAACAACGATTGCGGTTAACACATAAAGACGGAATTTCATGGATTGTTTATCGGCACATTTCTGCTGAAACTAAAGCACAAGTATGATATAGTAAGCTATGCTAAGTTACAGACACGCTTTTCATGCAGGAAACCATGCGGATGTATTGAAGCACTCCGTGCTGATGCTGATTTTGGAAAGCTTGCATAAAAAAGACAAACCGTTTTCATTGATTGATACCCATTCCGGCGGCGGAAAATATGATCTGGGCGGGGAATGGGCGCAAAAAACTGCGGAAGCCTGGACAGGAATTCTGCGGCTCAAAGAATATGTTTCGCAAAATCAGAATGAATCTGAAGTTCTGCCGCCGCTTCTGCAGAAGTATCTGGATTTTGCTGATGAATACCTTTCTCAGAATCAGTATCCCGGCTCGCCGGAAATAATGCGCCGTTTTCTTCGCAGCGAAGACCGGCTTTTTCTTACGGAACTGCATCCTAACGAGGCGGAAGTTCTGCGCGGCAACATGGCTGTTCATGCAGGACACGACAACATTGTGATTCAGCAGAGGGACGCTTATCAGGCAATCAAAGCAATTACGCCACCTACACCGCGGCGGGGACTGCTCCTGATGGATCCCAGTTATGAAGTTGATTCAGATTATGAAAATGCCGCAAAAAGTCTGGTAAATGCCCACAAACGCTGGCCGGTAGGAATTCTGTGTCTCTGGTATCCGCTTCTGAAGCACCGCCGGAGTGAAACTGCAGAAATGCTCTGCTCTTTGCGGGATGCGGCAGGAATTTCAGGTGCCAGTTATCTGCAGGCTGAACTTCTTGTGGATTCCCCTGAAAAAGAAATGGGGCTTTATGGTTCCGGAATGGCAATAATCAACCCGCCATGGCAGACCGAAGACGTTCTTGCAGAAGCGCTGCCTGCAATGGCAAAGATTCTGGCTGGAACCGGAGCTCCTTCTCCTGCTTTTGCACTGGAGACCGACCGCCGGTAAAAACGCATCAAAGCGAATCAGTCCAGCGCCTGCAGTTCCATGGCAATTTCTTCCATCTGGCGGTCTGTGGTGGCAATGGTTTCTGCCACGTGGAACAATTCCCGCCGGATGCTGTCAGAAACATTTGCAGAAGTTTTGTATCTCAGCTGATGTTCCAGACTGGCCCAAAAATCCATGGCAATGGTTCTGAGCTGAACTTCAACTTTAACGTTGTGTTCTGTCTTTGAAAGATACACGGGCACTTGGATCACAATGTGAAGGCTTCTGTATCCGGACGCTTTCGGTGCCTGAATGTAATCGTTTTCTTCAAGAAGGGTAATGTCAGGCTGTTTCAGCAGAATGTCACGGACTGTGTAAATGTCGGAAATGTAAGGACATATAACACGGATTCCGGCAACATCATCCAAGTTTTCCGTCAATGAAGAAAAAGTGACGGGAAATCCTTTCTTTTCAAGTTTCTTTGCAATGCTGTCCGGGCTTTTGATTCGGGATTTGACTGTCTCAATCGGGCTGCGTTTCCGTGCAACCTTATGTTCTTTGTTCAGAATGTCCAGTTTTGTTTCAACCTGTTTAATCGCACTTTCATAAATCATCATGATGCGCTGGAACTGAAGCGCCATCCGGTAAAAATCTCCGTCAGGTTCTGCAGGCAGGAAAACGTCATCTGCTGCAACAGGGAGATTTGTTGTTGTTTCTGATTCGTTATCGTTTTTCATGTGAATAAATTTAAACATGAAAACTGCAAAAATCAAGTTTTAAAGAAAAAGGCTGAAATTGCACTGTTGAATTAAAACCACTGCACTGTCGCGGGAGTTCCGTTGCTTTTAATCATGCCGCGAAAAAATCAGATTTGAAAAATTCTCCGTGTGTGATAGAATGCAGTTATGGTCACGAAAAATGTTTTGATTGTAGAAGATCATCCTCTTTTTAGCGAAGGGCTTGCACAGCTTATTGAAACTGTGCACGAATATCATGTTGTCGGCACCACTCAGACTGCCAACGAGACATACGAGTTCCTGGGCAAACAGCTGCCGGATCTGATGATTGTGGATTTGAACTTGGGCGATGATGACGGGCTTGAAGTTATCCGGTATGTAAGAAAAACTTATCCCAAAGTTCTGATGCTTGTACTTTCCATGCACGACGAGCGTTTTTATTCAGAACGGGCTCTCAAGGCCGGTGCTCATGGTTACATCATGAAGGGAGAAGCCGGCAGCAAGGTTCTTGAAGCGATAAAGACTGTTCTTTCAGGAAAAGTTTGGCTCAGCGAAAGCGAGAACATGCGCATCAGTGAATGTCTTACAGGCACCGGAGAAGATGTGTCTTCCGGCAATGACAATCTGGCCAACATTCAGAATCTGTCAGACCGTCAGCTGCAGATTTTCACCTTTATCGGAAAAGGTCTCGGCACATTGGAAATCAGCCAGAAACTGAATCTGAGCACAAAAACCATAGACACTCACAAAGAGCACCTGAAACAAAAGTTACACTGCAATTCATCGTTGGAACTGCGGCAGCTTGCCATAGAATGGGTAAGCCGGTAAGTATGCCGCCAAGGACGGCGGCGCAAACTGTTTCAAAAGAAATGTCATGTTGAGCGGAAAGAACGCAGTGAATGAAGTCGAAACATCTTTGAATGATAAATCGGATGGATTCCGATTTATCAAACTGCAAAGAATGTGATTTCATTCACAACATGTATGCCGCCAAGGACGGCGGCACAAACTTGTATTTTGCGCACGCAAAATACGAAATGATAAATCGGACGGATTCCGATTTATCATACGTACCCATTTTTCAGCCGTTCCTCAAAAGCGTCAATTGACAGCGGGGTGTCGTAAACAAATCCCTGAACTTTGCTGCAACCTGCATTGCGCACTGTTTCCAGCTGTTTTTCTGTTTCAACACCTTTTGCCACTGCATCCATGTGCAGCCCTTTCATCATGTCCAAAATGCTTTTGAGCACGAACAGATCATTCTGCTGATTGGGGTAATATTCATCACCGGGAATAAAAGAACGCCCGATCTTTACTGAATTGACCTGCATGTTTTTAATCAGGCTCAAAGAAGAATATCCCGTTCCGAAACCGTCTACAGAAACACTGATTCCTGCGGAATTAATCTTGCGTACAAAGGAAGAAATCTGTTTGAAGTCAAGAAAATCATCGCTTTCCGTAAGTTCAACCTCAAACAGGTGATGCGGAATTGCGTATTTGTCCAAAAGTGCAATAATCTGTCCTGCAAAATCCGGATTAGAAAGACTTTTTCTTGAAACATTGGACGAAATTTTTACCAAAGGCTTTTTTTCATCAGTCCAACGGTTCAAAAGACGGCACACCTCTTCCACAACATAAAGATCCAGTTTTGCAGGATTGCCGGTTTTTTCAAGAATGGGAATAAAATCTTTCGGCTGAAGCACAATCCCGTCCCGATTCCATCTGACCAAAGCCTCTGCAGCACAGATTGACTTTGTAAAAACACCAACAACAGGCTGGAGTACTATTTCAAGTTCATGGTTTTTGAGTGCTGTCGGAAAACGGGACATAACTTCTTTTGCGTGATTTGAATTCCGCAGAAGTTCTTTATTGAAGTACAGAATTGAACCGGCACCGTTTTCTCGGGCTCCCTGATAGGCCACGCTGGTTCTGATCATGAACTCACCCGGATTTGTAACCCCTGCAAGATCAGCAATACCGGCAGTGATTGAAAAAACGAAATCTTTGTTTTTTCTGGGACTTGCAAACGGAATGTGAATGCCCTGAAGTTCCTGAATAATCTGTCCTGTATGCTCTTTGCGAATCAGCGCGACAAAATTGTCACCACCCAGACGTCCGAAGGCTTCATCTTTTGTGAGTTTTTGAGCCAGTATCTTGCAATATGAGACAAGGACTTTGTCTCCTTCAAAATAAGACAGTTCCCTGTTTACGACATTAAAGTTGTGAATATTGAAGAAAATGCCCTGATACTCTCCGGTCTTCTTCTGGCGGATGACCATAAAAAGCCGGCGGAAAAAACCGTTGATATTAAGAGCACCGGTCAGAGGATCTTTTGTGTGAAAGAACGTTCTCAAATTAGCCATACTCTTTGTATTTTACAATGGGCAAGTCTATTTCGCAAGGAGATTCTGCTTTAAAAACATATGTTTTGTTGAAATATGCTTGACTCATTTTAATTTTTTTTGTATTGTTATGAAACGCTATGGAGCGGTGGCCGAGTGGTTTAAGGCGGCGGTCTTGAAAACCGTTGAGCTGAAAGGTTCCGGGGGTTCGAATCCCCCCTGCTCCGTTTGATTGGAGTGGTGACCGAGTTGGCCGAAGGTACCTCCCTGCTAAGGAGGCATACCCCTCAAGGGTATCGGGGGTTCAAATCCCCCCTGCTCCGAGAATTATGAGACTATAGCTCAGCTGGATAGAGCGTCAGATTGCGGATCTGAAGGCCGGAGGTTCGAATCCTCTTAGTCTCGCTTTTTTTGTTTTAAACACCTTGGAGAGATGCGAGAGCGGTCGAATCGGGCGGTCTCGAAAACCGTTGAGCTGAAAGGTTCCGGGGGTTCGAATCCCCCTCTCTCCGCGATGCGGTTTTGGGGTTCGAAAGAATCCTTTTTTTTATGGGTGTTTGACAGAAAGAAACCTTGGAGAGATGTCCGAGTGGTCTATGGTACAATCTTGGAAAGGTTGCGTACCGAAAGGTACCGCGGGTTCGAATCCCGCTCTCTCCGCTAGTAATGAGACTCTTTTGATGAGTTCAGGTCCTATGCAAGTATCCGCTTTCAAACCCTGTCAGGTCCGGAAGGAAGCAGCAGTAGATTGTCGGAACTGTGCCGTAGTGTACCTGGGCTCTTCTGAAGAGTCTTTTTTTTTGCCTGAGTCAAAGGTATTCGTCTGATGAAACAGCTTTGAACTTTTCGGGTTCCCGACTGTAGACCATTTTTCCTTCAAACCAGGTGGCTTCCACACGTCCGGTAAGTGTTTGTCCGTCAAAAGGGGAATATTTGCCTTTTGAAAGGAATTTTGACGAATCCACAGTCCATTCTGCATCAGGATCAACAAGGACAAAATCTGCCGCATAGTCTTCTTTGAGCAGTCCGCGTTTAAGACCAAGAATTTGGGCCGGACGTGCGGACATAAGTTCGGACAGCTTTTGCAGAGTGATTGTTCCGGGTTTTACCAGTGTGTCGCAGCAGACGGCAAAAGCAGTTTCTATGCCTGTAAAACCGCATGCGCCCTCAGCTTTGTCCTGCATTGTGTGCGGTGCATGATCCGTGGAAATTACGTCAGCAGTGCCGTCAAGAATTGCATTGATAACAGCCTGCCGGTCATTTTCAGGGCGGAGTGGCGGATTGACCAGTTCGCAGGAAGTACGCGGATTGTCGCAGGTTAGTCCCAGATGATGCGGGGTGACTTCGCAGGTTACAAGGTTTTTGCCGACTTCTGTTTTTTTTGCTTCCCGGACTGCATCAAGGGAAACTGCCGTGCTGCAATGACAGATGTGTATCCGGCAGCCGGCTGACAATGCAAGGTCAATATTGCGTTTTGTGTAGGTATCTTCTGCCTTGGCAAGAACTTTTTCTGCGCCGGCAAAATCGCGGGCATTACGGAGTGCGCGGGCTTCCGGTACAAGAGCCGGATCTTCGCAGTGACAGGCAACAATGGTTCCGAGTGGAGCAACTTTCTGCATGGCAGAAAGCATCACGCTGTCTTCAAGAACATCCTTCCCGTCTTCGGTAATTACCGGAAATTCCTCCGCATTATCTTCTGTAAGTCCGTCCAAATGCGAAATGTCATTGCCGGAAAAACCTTTTGTAATGCTGATTGTCTGGAAAGAATCAATGATTCCGTATCCTTTTATCTTGTCGTTGGTCAGACGTGCATCTTCTACGGAAGACACGACCGGTGAAGTGTTGGGCATGAGAACCACTGCGGAATAACCGCCTGCAACAGCGGCTTTTGTTCCTGAGCGCAGATCCTCTTTCTGTGTCTGTCCCGGGTAGCGGAAATGCACATGCATGTCGATGAAAGAAGGCATCAGTGTGAGTCCGCGGCCATCAATTATGTCTGTCTGATTCTGTGAATTCCCTATGTATTTTTTGAGGGATCTTCCCTTCTTGCCGATTTTTCCCTGACAGACAGCAAACAGTTTGGAATCTTTGAGAATCACAAATCCCTGTGTGTCAGTATCTTTGTCAACAAGACGAACGTTATTGATGGCCGTGAATTTGTTCATTGAAGTCCTTCTCCTGTTCCCGCACGGTAAAGTTCATCGCAGAATTCGCAGCGGTATTCGGCACGTGTACGGTCAACCAGATGGAACGTGTGGTGGACGTAAGTTTCCGTGCTTGTTATGCAGCGGGGGTTCTTGCATTTGATTATGTTTTCCACTTTGTCAGGAAGACTGAGAGTGATTTTTTTTGCAATGTGTTCATCTTTTACGATGTTCACTGTGATGTTGGGATCAATGAAACCCAGTACCGAATAATCAATGTTGATTATGTTGTCGATTTTGATGATGTCTTTGCGTCCCATGGTTTTTGAGGGCGCATTCATGATAAGGGCAACACAGAAATCGGCTTTGTCCAGTTTGAGCCACTGGAAGATTCTGGGGCCTGTGCCTGCACGAATATGGTCAATTACAAGTCCGTTTTTGATTGTGTCTACGTTCAGCATCAGAGGGCTCCTGTGATTTTAGCAATAAGTGCCATGCGGGCAAACATTCCGTAGCGGACCTGCTTGAAGTATGCCGCTCTGGGATCATCGTCCACGTCGATAGCGATTTCATTGACACGTGGCAGCGGGTGCAGCACGATCATGTTGTCTTTTGCCATGTGCATTTTGTCTTTGTCCAGAATGTAGCTGTCTTTGAGGCGGATGTAGTCTTCTTCATTGAAGAACCGTTCTTTCTGCACGCGTGTCATGTACAGAATGTCCAGATCTCCGATCACGTCTTCAAGGCGGCTGGCGCGCACGTATTCAATTCCGGCACGCTTCAGGACTTCGTTTTCAAGGTAGGCAGGAAGTCCAAGTTCGTCAGGGCTGATCAGCACAAAACGGTTGTTGGGATAGCGGCTGAGTGTCTTGAGCAGACTGTGCACTGTGCGTCCGAATTTAAGGTCGCCGCAGAAACCTACCGTATGTCCGGAAAATCCGCCTTTGAGGGCACGGATTGTAACCATGTCTGTCAAAGTCTGTGTGGGGTGGTGATGTCCTCCGTCACCTGCATTGATGATCGGAACCCGTGAATAGCGGGATGCGAGAATTGCGGCACCTTCTTTGGGTGTGCGCATTGCGATGCAGTCAACATAAGAAGAAACTACGCGGATTGTATCAGCAAGGGTTTCTCCTTTGGTTGAAGAAGATGTGGACGCGTCTGCAAAACCCAAGGTGGTTCCGCCCAGATGCTGCATTGCGGCTTCAAAAGAAAGACGTGTGCGTGTGCTGGGCTCAAAGAAGAGCGTGGCAAGCACTTTTCCGTGGCATACGTCAACATAGGATTCGGGATCAACAATCATCTGTTCTGCAAGAGAACAAAGCTGATCAATGTCCGACAACTCAAAATCGCCTGGTTCCAGAATATGGCGGCCCTGTAACATTACATTCCCCCTGTATTTCACGGCAATTTGCTTCTGCTTTCTGCGTTGTATCTTACCGTGATTTTCTATATTATAACGATATGAAAGTACTTGTGATAGGTTCTGGCGGTCGAGAACACGCTATTTCTTGGAAATTGGCTCAGAGCAGCCTTGTTGATGAAGTGATTTGTGTGCCCGGAAACGGTGGCACTCAGCATGAACCCAAATGCCGCAATGTTGCAGGTGTTTCTGCTTTTGAAGACATTGCAGCCCTTGCAAAAAAAGAGCAGTGTGCTTTTGCAGTTGTAGGACCGGAAGATCCTCTTGCAGCAGGTCTTGCAGATGTGCTTTGGCAGAACGGAATCCCGACGGTGGGTCCCAAGGCAAAAGGCGCAAATCTTGAAGCAAGCAAAGACGCAGCCAAAACCTTCATGGCAAAATACGGAGTTGCCTGTGCAGAAAGCGCATCTTTTACTGATGCTGCAAGCGCACATGCTTATATTGACGAAAAAGGTGCCCCGATTGTAATCAAGGCAGACGGTCTTGCAGCCGGGAAAGGCGTTGTTGTTGCTGCCGATGCTGCTACGGCCCACAGTGCCATTGATGACTTTATGGGCGCAAAAACATTGGGTGATGCAGGAAACTGCGTAGTAATAGAAGAATATCTGCAGGGTGTGGAAATTTCCATTCTTGCGGCAGTTTCCGTTACAAAAGAAATGGCTGCAGAAGACAAATGTACGATTGTTCCTTTTACTACAGCCCGTGATCACAAACGCCTGCTCGACGGTGCAAAAGGTCCCAATACCGGCGGAATGGGTGCAATTTCTCCTGTTTCCGACGTAACAGAAGAAGACCTTGCCGCATTCAGAAAAACAATTCTTGAGCCGACTCTCCGCGGTCTGATTGCTGAAGAAATGGATTATCGCGGTTTCATTTTCTTCGGGCTGATGCTTACCAAAAACGGTCCCAAACTTCTTGAATACAATGTACGGCTCGGCGATCCTGAAACTCAGGCAGTGCTGCCGCTCATGGACTTTGACTTTGCCGCAATGTGTCAGGCAATTATTGACGGAAGCCTCAAAAACTTCGGTTTTGCATGGAAGCCCGGTTTTGTCTGCGCACCTGTTGCAGTTTCCGGCGGCTATCCCAAGGCTTACGGCAAAGGTTACGAAATTACATACGACAAAGAAGTGTTTGCGGCAAAAGATGCAAAGCTTTTTGTGGCCGGTGCAAAGTGTGACGACAAAGGCACACTGCTTACAAGCGGCGGACGCGTACTTGCTTCTTCCGCATACGGTGACACCTTTGAAAAAGCATGGCAGAACGCTTATGCCGCATTGGAAACCGTTTCTTTCAAGGACATTTTCTTCCGTAAGGACATCGGTCTTCCGGGTGCCGCAGAATCCGGTGAACTGTAAGAACTGTCTCTCAAACATTTGAGGCCGGGCACCGGACAGAACTGAAGACAAAAAGTGGGGGCAAAGAACTTTGAATCATCATAATGACGGCAAACCCGGTGCAGTTTCATCATTTTTCCTGAAGCTGCTTTCAAGTTTTCTGCTTACCAGCGTCGGTCCGGTGCTTGTAATGGCGCTTTTGACCACTGCGGGAATCAACCGCTTCGTTTCCCGCGCCTTCAACGAAAGCGTTCAGAATTCAGTCAGTTCGGCAGCCGGTTTTGCACAATACCTGCTGTCAGAAGCTGCACTGATTGCTTCCACGATTTCCGAAGATGAAAACGTGATTGCTTACACTACCGGTGCTCCGGATGCAGAAGCGGAAAATCAGCTCAGTACCAAAATCAGACAGCGGATCAACCAGACTGCCAGAAGCGATTATTACGATGTTTTTGTAATCCCTTTGGACAGAACTTACGGGGTTGTCTACCGCTACACACTTCCGAAACAATATTCAAGCAGTGCAGGAAACTCCTGGGGAATCCTTGGAACGCTCAACCGCACTTTCAGCAAATCTTCCGTTACCGACGCAGAATCCGGTTCTCAGCAGGATTCTTACGTGCTCTTCGGCCAGCCCCACTCAGCGGATTCCCGGTCAGTGCCGCTTGCTTTGGGCAAACCGATTTACAGCGGTTTTACGCTTACCGGATATGTTGTTGTTGACATCCAGCGCAAGGCTTTTGCAGACATTATCGGACTCAACGTAAGCCGGCAGGGCGCTCTTGCAGATCTGTTCCTTCTTGACAGTGCAGATTGTGTTGTCTACAGCGTAATCGGTGAGGACAGGGAAGGTCTTTTTCTGGAAGAAGTGACGAAGGAAGCAGGTCTTACCAATTCTTCCGTTATTTTTGAACGCCGGCAGATTGAAAACGGGCTTTCTGTGTTCGGCGTCTATCCTGAAAGCGCTGTTGAATCACTTGCTTCAAGCATTCGCGGCAATTCACGGCTGATGGCCGTAATAACAGTTGTTGTTGCCCTGATTGCAACGATACTCATTTCCCGTTCAATTTCAAATCCTGTGGCGTCCCTTACCGGTGCAATGCGTCAGGTTGAGCAGGGCAATCTTGATGTGCGTTGTCCGCTTCCGGTGCACACTTTTACCCGCAGGGCTTCCAATGACGAAATGTCATTTCTTGTGGAGCGGTTCAACTCAATGGTCGGGCGCACAAAAAATCTTCTTGACGAAACAATTTACAAGCAGGAACTTCTGCGCACTGCGGAAATTCAGGCACTGCAAAGCCAGATAAATCCTCATTTTCTTTACAATACATTGAGTTCCATCAGGTCGATGGCAAATCTGCAGGGAGCCAGGGACGCGGCAGAGATGGTTTCTGCACTGGCACGGATTCTGAGAGAGGGACTCAAGAGGGGAACTGATTCCCAGACTTTGGAAAATGCTCTCAAACTTGCAAAAGACTATTTTCTGATTGAATCCCACCGCTGGCCCGGCCGTTTTACTCTTGTGGAAGAAGTGCCTGAAGAACTGCTCAAAACCCGGATTCCTTCTCTGGTGATTCAGCCTGTGGTAGAAAATGCGCTGGTTCACGGACTTGAAAAAAAAGAAGGAGATGGTACACTTACGATAAGTGCGCGGATTGAAGCGGAAAACCATGTAATCATCAGTGTAAAAGATGACGGCAACGGCATGGATGAAAAAACATTGGCTCTGCTTCGCGGAAAAATGTATGCTCCGGCAGACACTGCGGAACTTCCGGGTGTAAAAATTGATGTGTCCGCCGCAAAAGAAGGCGAACTTTTGGATGACGGACTGAGGCTTTCTTCTTCCGGGATTGCTCTTGTAAATACTCACAGAAGACTCCGTCTGCTTTTCGGGCGAAAATCCGGGCTTTATGTTGAATCATTTGAAGGCTCGGGAACTTGTGTGGAAATCCATTACTATCTGGATACTGCTTCAAGAACTGACAAGGATTTCGTATGACAAAAGTACTGATTGTAGAAGATGAACCGAACCTGCGCCGTGAAATGGCTTTGCTTACTCCTTGGGAAGAAATGGATCTGATTCTTGTGGGAGAAGCTGAGAACGGCCGCGAAGGTTTGGAACAGATAAAAAAACTTGAACCGAATATTGTTGTAACGGACATCCGCATGCCTGTAATGGACGGTCTTGAAATGATTGCGGCCTGCAAGGAACAGTTTGCAGAAATTGAACCTGAATGGGTTATTCTTTCCGGTTACACGGAATTTGAATATGCACGCAAGGCCATGAAACTGGGTGTTATGGAATATCTTCTTAAGCCTGTGGATTCCGGAGAACTTAAGGAAGTGCTGGACAAAGCAAAGGAAAAAGTTCAGCAGAAAAAACGCCACAACAAATTGGAATCTCTTGTAAGCGAAAACGGCGAAAATTCCCAGGCACTGGCACTTTTTCATGAATATTCGGCAACTTCAGGCAGTACGGCAAGTTATATTGCCCGGGCCGTAGAACTGATTCAGACACGCTATATCGGCGGCATTACTATAGAAGAAACTGCAGAAATCCTTGGAATTTCAACAGGTTATCTCAGCCGTCTGTTCCATCAGGAAACCGGATACACTTTTGTGGATTATCTGATGTATACCAGGGTAAAAAAAGCTATTGAACTTCTGAAGGATCCCAATGTGCGCATTTATGAAATTGCGGATCTTGTGGGTTATACCGATGCGCGCTACTTCAGCACTGTGTTCAAGCGTGTAACCGGATTCACTCCCAAAGAATTCAAAGAGGGAATAAAATAAAATATGAATTACAAATGCGTCTTTGCAGATTTGGACAGAACGCTGCTGAATCGTGACGGCGGAATATCTGATTATACGCGCAACATAATTGAGCGGCTGCTGGCAAAAGGAATTGATTTTGTTCCATGTTCCGGACGGTCGCTTTTTTCTTTGCCTGATTTTTTCTTTCAGATCAACGGCCTGAAACATTCGATTACATCAAACGGTGTTTCTGTTGATGATCTTCAGTCAAAAAAATCTCTGAGCGCTCTCTGCATTCCGGAAGAAATCCCTGAAAAGATAATGGACTTTTTGAAAGATGAATCCGTAATTTACGAATGCTTTGTAGACGGACAGGGTTACACTCTGAAATCATATTATGATGATCCGCTGAGTTTCGGCTGCAGAACTTTCAATATTCAGTACATAAAGACAAAAAGAATTCCCGTGGAAGACACTGCTGCCTTTGCTTTGAAAAACCGCGGCAGAATAGGCTCTTTCGACATAATAATCCATCCGGAAGACACGCTCCGCATTTTTGCCGCTTTGAAAGAAAATTTTCCGGATGTGTACATGGTGAACAGTGAGACTTTTCTTGTGGAAGTTTCCAACAAGGATTGCGGCAAACACATGGGGCTTGCCCGCTATTGCCGGCTTTTCGGAATCCGGCCTGAAGAAACTGTGGCTTTCGGCGACGGCAACAATGATGTGGAAATGCTTTCTGCAGCGGGCTTGAGTGTGGCAGTGGCAAATGCCTGCGAAAAATGTCTTGAAGTGGCTGACCGGGTATGCGAATCTTTTGACAACGACGGTGTTGCCAAAGAATGCGCGCGGATTTTCGGGCTGGAATAGCAGGAGATGAGTCAGATGCTTGATCTTACACAGGGTTCTCCTCTTAAAGTCATATTGCGTTTTGCAGTGCCGCTTTACATAGGACAGGTTTTTCAGCTGGCCTACGGAATAATTGATTCACGCATAATCGGCAGTTTTTTGGGTACTGAATCTCTTGCTGCAGTGGGTGCCGTAACCACACTTGTTGATTTTACGGTGCTGTTTCTTAACGGATTCATAAACGGTTTCGGAATCATCATTGCGCTTTTTTTCGGTGCAAAAGACAGTGAACGGATGAAAAAATCCATAGCCTGGACTGCGGTTCTGGGTTTTGCAATTGCTTTTGCAACTTCTTTTCTGTGTCTCCTTTTTCATGATCCCATTCTTAAAGTGCTGAATATTCAGGATCAGCTTCTGGCACCGGCAAAGAATTATTCCCGTGTAATCATCGGCGGGCTTTTTGCGACGGCAGCATACAATATCTGCGCTTCCATTCTGCGTTCTGCAGGGGACTCTGTTACGCCCCTGATTTTTCTGATTTTTTCCAATCTGCTCAACGGGATTCTGGATTTTGTGCTTGTAAAATACACTGCATTCGGTGTGGAGGGCGCCGCTTATGCAACGGTTGCAGCACAAACTGTGTCTGCGGTGGTGTGCTTTGTGTACATGCGGAAAAAGCATCCTTCACTCAATGTGGGCGCTGCGGATTTTGCTTTTTCTCCTGACATTTTCCGCCAGCTTATTTCCACAGGTTTTTCAATGTCCGTCATGATGTCTTTTGTGCAGCTGGGAACAGTCGTTCTGCAGACTGCAATAAACACTTTCGGGGCCAATACGATTGTTGCCCATACTACGGCGCGAAAAATCGGTTTTGTGTTCATGACACCTTTTTCCGTATTCGGTTCCGCACTTGCAACTTATTGCAGTCAGAATCTTGGAGCCGGCAAAAACAGCCGCATCAAATCAGGAATAAGTGCTTCGTATGTTGCATGTCTTGTCTGGTGGGGCTTTTCTCTTGCAGTAATCAATCTTTGTGCACCGCTTTTCGTCCGCCTTGTAAGCGCCACAGAAAATCAGGAAATAATCGCCACTGCAACAACTTATCTGCGTGTGAATTCAGCAATGTACTTTGTCCCCGCTGCAATCAGCATTCTCCGCAACAGCATGCAGGGATTCGGCGACAGAAAAACTCCGCTTTTTTCAAGTTTCATAGAACTTGCCTTGAAAGTGATTTTTGCCCTGATTTTTGCTCCGCGGATCGGTTATTGGGCGATCATAATCTGCGAACCCATACTCTGGTGTGTCATGGTAATTCCGCTGATCATCGGAACTTTCAGGTCTCCGGCTCTGAAAACTGCTGTAAATCAGCAGGCTTTGAACTGAAAAACTGCGTAAAAAAAGATGACAATCGATAAAAAATGCACTATAATAAATCTTACAGATGCATCAGAAAGATGCACACCGAAAAGGTGATCAATAAGGAGATTGATATGGCAAAAAATTATTTTGACATGAATGGACAGGTTGCAATCGTAACAGGTTGTTCAACAGGTCTTGGTGTTCAGATGGCAAAAGCACTGGCCAGTCAGGGTGCAAAAATTGTTGCAGTTGCACGCCGCCAGGAAATGATTGAAAAAGTTGCTGCAGAAATCGCTGCAGAATTCAAAGTAGAAACATATGCTGTTCCCTGTGACATTACAAGCACAGAAAAAGTTGAAGCAATGGTAGACGCTGTTCTCGCAAAATTCGGACGCATTGACATTGTAATCAACAACGCAGGAACAGGTGCAGTTGCTCCCGCAGAAGACATTACAGATGATCAGTTCCAGCACGAAATGGACATTGACCTTTTCGGAACATTCAAAGTAGCACGCGCTGCTGCAAAGAAAGCAATGATTCCTGCAAAATACGGACGCATCATCAACATTGCTTCTATGTACGGTCTTGTTGGAAACAAAATCTGCGGATCAAGTCCTTACCATGCTGCAAAAGGTGGTGTTGTAAACTTGACTCGCGCTCTGGCAGCCGAGTGGGGTAAATACGGAATTACAGTAAACGCAATCTGTCCCGGTTACTTCTACACAGACCTTACAAGAGACACACTGAATTCTGACTTCTTCCAGCAGAATGCAAAAACAATGATTCCTGAAGAACGCTACGGAAACGAAGGCGAACTTGATACAGCAGCAATCTTCCTTGCAGCACCTGCATCAAGCTACGTAACAGGTATCATGGTACCGGTAGACGGCGGTTATACTTGTATGTAATTGCTTTCTCTGTGTAAGCAGAAGAGCCTGCTTTCCGTCAAAGATAATCTCTGGCGGAGGCAGGCTTTTTTTTTCGGCCGCGCCTTCATTCTCGCCTTTTATAAAGGATTGGATGCAGGTCAATAAAAAAAATACTGCCAGTCAGTGCGCAGCTGTCCGGGAGAAAAAACTTCCGAAAAAAAACAGACTGTACACATATCAGCTTTTCTCTAATAATGAGCATTTAATATGAGAGACTCAAATCTGAATATGACTGAAGGCAACACAACCGGCCTTCTGATCCGTTTTTCAGTCCCAATGCTGATCGGAAACCTTTTTCAGCAGCTTTACAACATTGTGGATTCAGTCGTTGTGGGAAAACTTGTCGGTGCCAATGCTCTTGCAGCAATCGGTGTTACAGGTCCCATGTCATTTTTCTTTTTTGCCCTGTGCAACGGAATAGGAAACGGCGGCGGAATCGTTACCTCCCAGTGTTTCGGAAGCAACGATACAAAAAATCTTAAAAAATGTATTACAAATGTGGGCTACATAATGGTAGTTTTCCCGCTGATAATGGGAATAATCGCATATTTTCTCTCAGGTCCTCTGCTTGTTCTTCTTGATACTCCCGAAGACATTTTTGAAGAAGCCCACACATATCTCAAGATTCTCTGTCTTGGTCTGGTATTTGTTGCGCTTTACAATTATGTTTCCTCAATGCTCCGTGCTTTGGGAGATTCCAAGACACCTTTGTATTTCCTGATTTTTTCCTGCATTCTCAACACGATTCTTGATATAGTTTTTGTAAAATATCTTAACATGAGCGTTGCAGGAGCAGGTATTGCAACACTGATTTCTCAGTTTGTGTCCGGTGCAGCCTGTTTTGTCTTTGCCATAAAGACGAATCCCTATTTCAAGATTTCAAAAGCTGACCTTGCTTTGAACGGCGAAATCATCCGGCGGTCAATCAAAATCGGAATCCCGCTTTCTCTGCAGTTTTCGCTGATTGCAGTTTCTACAATGGCCCTTCAGCGGGTTGTAAACGCTTTCGGTCCGGTTGCAGTGGCAGCTTTTTCCGCCACAAGCCGTGTGGAACAGGTTATTCATCAGCCATACCAGACCCTGAGTGCCGCACTTTCTACCTACACAGGACAGAATTACGGCGCAAAAAAAACTGACCGCGTTCTTCTGGGCTTCAGAAAAGGCATGAAACTGATGGTGATTTTTACAGTGCTGATGCTTCTTGTAATGCAGTTTTTCGGAGAAAACATCACAAGAATCTTCATCAACGAGCAGGAAGTTATAGACATGGGTGCTCAGGCTCTCAAAATCACCAGCTGGTTCTACTTCTTCCTCGGCCTGATTTACACTGTCCGCGGTGTTCTTACCGGAGTAGGAGACAGTTTCTTTGCTCTGTTCAACGGAATTGTTGAAGTTGTGGGCCGTTTTGCACTTCCGCTTCCCATGACAATGATTCCTTTTTTCGGAGTGTGGGGACTCTGGTGGTCAGTAGGATTTGTCTGGATTCTCAGCGGTGTTACAGCCTGGTTCCGTTACATCTGGTACCGGAAAAACGCGGTGTAACCCTTGTCCTCAGAACTGCAGCCTTTGGACTGTCTTGCAAACAGAGGCTTTTCTGTATACTATTGACCCATGAATTTTACTCGGAACATGGCAGCCCTTATTCTGATTCTTTCAGTTTCTTGTGCTGCTTTTTTCTGTACATCATGTAAAAAACAGACACCTTTACGGACTCCCGAAGAAATCCTTCTGGAATATGAACAGACTGCTGACCTGATTGTGGAAAATTCCCTTGATTCTGCAGGAGTTCCTTTTGAAAATCAGGATTTTTCCATTCCGAAGTGGATGCCTTCAGAAAACGATCCTATTATTCTGCTTTTTGGTCACGGTTATTCCAAATGGGAAGGCGAAGAACAGCAGAAGGCCCGCGAGGAACTGATGAATACACTGCGGAAAGAAGTGGGGCTTTATTCAGAAGGCGGCATAATCGAAGAAATGGACTTTCTTCAGGAATACCTTACCGGAAAACGCATCCGCACGAATTTTCTTGCAACTGATCTTAAAGGAACAAATGCACAGGCTCTGATCATTGTTTCTGCACCGGACCGCACTCACTATGCATTGGCCGCACTCCAGGAAGTGTCCGGTCTGCCGGTTTATTCGGTTTTTCCGCAGGATGATGTTCCCGGTACAGAAGCAGGCTCCGCTTTTGTTCTTGATTATCAGGGAGACAAAGCGGCTCAGAATGATGAAGAAATGGCATCTTTTGACGGTGATTTGAGCAAAGTGCTTATTCCCATGATAAAGGCCATAAAAAAAGAAAACAAAACTGATTTTGTCAGCGAATTCAGAACCAAACTTGCTGATTTTTACAGCAGTTTTTCACTGACTCCTTATTTGGATCCGGAAACGGGTTTGAAGTCCCAGAATCACTTTGTGCTTTCGGTTGAAAATGCCGGATGAGCATGGCTTGAAATCTGACTGTTTGTAATCGGGCTGTTTTGCAGTCGGATTTTTTTAATTGAAATTTATTGGATTTGAAAGGAAACATATATGAACGCCCTTGTTCAGCAGGAAGACGGACTGATCGGAAGCGCAGAAGACATAAAAGCTCTGCAGAAAAAAGATGAAGCCAGACTTCTTGTTGTGTCTGACACTCACGGAGAATCTGAACTTTTGGAGCAGATTCTCGAAAAATTCGGTTCTGAATGTGATGCACTGGTTTTTTGCGGTGACGGAGCCTGTGATGTGGAATTCTGCATTGAGCGCGCCTTTTTTGACGAAGATTTCCGGAACTGTCTGCCGCCGGTAATTGCCTTTGCCCGCGGAAACGGTGATGCTCCTGATTACGTTCTGATGATTGATCCTGAAGATTTTGAAGTTCCGCCGGCTATGCGGGGAATTGCTGTTCCCGACTGGATCTGCTTTGAGGCTGCGGGGCGCACCGTTTATGCTGTGCACGGCCACCGGCACAATGTGGACTGGGGCACGGACACACTGCAGGGAACCGCATACACAATGGATGCTGACATGGTGTTTTTCGGCCACACCCATCGGCCTTTTTCAGAAGAAATTGAAGGAACACTGTTCCTGAATCCCGGAAGTGTTGCACGGCCCCGGGGAGGAAGCAGTCATTCTTTTGCCGTCGTTTCTTTTCCCGGCACGACAGAACGCTTCGAAATCCAAAGATTCTCAGTTCAGCGTTCAATTTTCAACACATTGTCTTTTCATGAAATCTGATCGGACGGGAATCCTTCTGCGGCAAATATCAAATTTCTCGAAATTTTGTAACATTTTTTTGTTTTGAAGGGATTTTTTTATGTAAGTTTTGTTTCCGATATGGTATTATCGGAAAATCATGAACTTAGAGCTCAGTGTACAAGACGGAAAACCGCTTCCTTTGGGTCCGTCACTTACAGCAGACGGCGTTAATTTCAGTATTTTTTCACGCAACGCCACAAGCATAACAATCGATATTTTTGAAGACCAGAATTCCAATGCCCCTTATTTTTCATACACACTTCACAAACAGTTGAACCGGACGGGAGACATCTGGCATGTTTTCATCAAAGGTCTCAAGGCCGGCGCATTGTATCTTTTCCGTGCAGACGGGCCATTTGCACCTGAAAAAGGCTACAGATTCAACAAAAACGCATTTCTTTTTGATCCTTATGCCCGTTCTTACACTGCTCAGTCAATCTTTCTGAATCTTGACAGCAACTATACGCCGGCAACGGATTCCATGGACATCATGATGGGCCATCTGCCCGATGCCAGAAACATGCCCAAATGCGTGGTAATAGACAATGATTTTGACTGGCAGCATGACCGCCCGCTGAATTATCCGCTCAGAAAAAGCGTTCTGTATGAAGCACACCTCAAAGGGCTTACGGCAAGTGAAACAAGCGGTGTAAAGCATCCGGGCACATACCGCGGACTGATCGAAAAAATCCCGTATTTAAAGGAACTGGGTGTAACAAGCATAGAACTGCAGCCTGTTCAGGAATTTGACGAATGGGAAAATGCAAACGTAAATCCCCGCACAGGTGAACGGCTCAAGAATTTCTGGGGATACAGCACAATCGGATTTTTTGCTCCAAAAGCAACTTACGCTGCAGACAGAACTCCCGGCGGTGCAGTTGCCGAGTTCAAGGAAATGGTCCGCGAAATGCACAAAGCCGGTCTTGAAGTAATTCTGGACATTGTCTTCAATCATACGGCAGAAGGCAACGAACACGGCGTAACCATGAATTTCCGCGGTTTGGACAACAGCATTTATTACATTCTGGACAACAAGAAACAGTATTACGCAAACTATTCCGGCTGCGGAAACACAATGAACTGCAATCATCCGGTTCTGCGCTCATTCATAATTGACTGTCTGCGCTACTGGGTCTGCGAAATGCACGTTGACGGATTCCGCTTTGACTTGGGATCCATACTGGGTCGTGACAAATCCGGTCATCTTATGGAAGATCCTCCGGTTCTTGAACGCATTGCCGAAGATCCTGTACTGCGCAACACAAAAATTATTGCAGAAGCCTGGGATGCAGGCGGCGCTTATCAGGTGGGAAGTTTTCCCGGAGGACGCTGGGCTGAATGGAATGACAGGTTCCGCGATGACGTCCGAAGATTCTGGCGCGGTGACGACGGACTGTGCAGTGCAATTGCAACGCGCCTCAGCGGTTCTTCTGACTTGTATCTCCGTGACGGACGGAAGCCTTTCCATTCCGTAAACTTTATTACAAGTCATGACGGTTTTACGCTGAACGACCTGCTTTCTTACAACGGAAAGCACAACGAAGAAAACGGTGAGCACAACAACGACGGTAACAACAACAACAACAGCTACAATTACGGCTATGAAGGTGACACCAAAAATCCGCAGATAGAAAGCATCCGCACCCGTCAGGCAAAAAATATTCTGCTTACGCTGCTCCTTTCTCAGGGAACGCCCATGCTTCTTGCTGGTGACGAGTTCCGACGGACTCAGGGCGGCAACAACAATGCCTACTGTCAGGACAATGACATTTCCTGGATTGACTGGACATGCCTTGACCGGCATGCAGAAGTTCTGCGCTTTACCCGCATGCTGATTGAATTCCGTTTGAGCCATCCTGCTTTTCTGCGCCCTGAATTTTTTGCGGGCAAGGATTTTTCGCTCAACAGCATGGAAGACATAAGCTGGTTTGACGAAGATGCACAGACTCCGGACTGGTCAAAACTGGATCATTTTGTGGCATTCCGTATGGACGGCAGCCGTGAAGAAATTCTTGCAGAACGTGATGACAATGACTTTTACATCATGTTCAATTCTTCTGCCCGTGACAAAACCGTAAAGCTGCCGGTGCCGCCGGAAGGCAAGCAATGGTACCGTTGCATAGACACTTCCGTTGCAACACCGGATGATTTTCTGAGTGACGGCAACGAAGAACTGCTGCCCGTGCAGACACGCTATGTGCTGCCTGCAAGATCCTGTGCAGTGCTACTGAGCAAATAAATATAGGTTGTCTCTGGAAATTCCAGTTGTTCAGGGATGTCCTAAGAAGGTTATATGGATCAGTAAAACGGTTTACAAACTGTTTTCTGTATGTTACAGTAATTTTGAGATTCGATCACGACAGTGTTCTTTTTACTAGGAGGAATCACACATGAAATTTGATGCAGAATCATTCAAGGCCAATCTTTCTGCCAGACTTAAACGTCAGTACGGCAAAGAAATTTCTCAGGCAAACAAACACGACTTATTTGACGCAGTTTCAGCTTCTGCAATGGAACTGATCGTTGAGAACTGGATGAAAACACGCAACGCCAACTACAAGAAGCAGGGACGCCGCGTATACTACCTTTCTGCAGAGTTCCTGATGGGACGCGCACTCAGCAACAACCTGATCAATGCAGGAATCATGGAAGGTGTTCGCGATGTTCTGAATGAACTGGGCGTTGATTACGACATGGTGGAAGATCAGGAACCGGATGCAGGTCTTGGTAACGGCGGTCTTGGCCGTCTGGCTGCATGTTTCCTTGATTCTCTTGCCACACTGGATTATCCCGGACACGGATACGGAATCCGGTACCAGTACGGAATGTTCGAGCAGCACATTGAAAACGGCTGTCAGGTTGAGTACCCGGACAACTGGCTTAAACACCGTGATCCTTGGGAAATCAAACGCAGTGATCTGGCTGTTACCGTAAAATTCGGCGGAAACGTTGCATGCCGCAAAGGTCCAAACGGAACTGACCAGTTCTATGTTGAAAATGCGGAAGAAATCCTTGCAACACCTTATGACATGCCCATCGTCGGTTATGATACGAACACAGTCAACACACTGCGCCTGTGGCAGGCTTCAAGCACCGACGGTTTTGACCTTCAGCTTTTCAACAACATGGAATACAACCGTGCTGTTGAAAAACAGAATTCTGCAGAAAACGTAAGCCGCGTTCTGTACCCCAACGACAACGGTCCTTCCGGAAAAGCACTCCGTCTGAAACAGCAGTATTTCTTCTCAAGTGCTTCTCTCCAGGATCTTCTGAATCACTTTATTGCCGATCACGGAACTGATTTCCAGAAATTCCCTGATTATCAGGTCATCCAGTTGAATGACACTCATCCTGTAGTTGCAATTCCTGAACTGATGCGTCTTCTCATGGACGAGCAGGGCTTGGGGTGGGACGAAGCATGGTCAATCGTTGTGCGCACTTTTGCTTATACAAACCACACGATTCTTGCAGAAGCTCTTGAAAAATGGCCCATCCAAATCTTCCAGGGTCTGCTGCCCCGTATTTATCAGATTGTTGAAGAAATCAACCGCCGTTTCAATATTGAACTCCGCGAGAAATTCCCCAACGATTATGAAAAACAGAACCGCATGGGAATCATTCATAACGGCATGATTCATATGGCCTGGCTTGCAATCCATGCCTGCTACAGCGTAAACGGTGTTGCCGCACTGCATACTGAACTGCTCAAGACTCAGGAACTGGCAGACTGGTACGGCCTTTATCCTGAAAAATTCAACAACAAGACAAACGGTATCACTCAGCGCCGCTGGCTGCTCTGTGCCAACCCGCGTCTTGCAGAGTTCATCACAAAGAGAATCGGTCACGGCTGGGAAAAAGATCTTTCCAAACTGCGCGAACTGGAAAAATTTGCTGATGACGAAGCTTCTCTCAAGGAACTGCTTGAAATCAAACAGCTGAACAAAGAGGCTCTGGCAAAATATCTCAAGACAAGTCAGAACGAATTCCTTGATCCTGATTCAATTTTTGATGTTCAGATCAAGCGTCTGCACGAATACAAACGTCAGCTGCTGAATGTGCTGCACATCATGTATCTGTACAACCGTCTGATTGAAGATCCTGACTTCAACCCGCCTGCACGCACTTACATCTTCGGTGCAAAGGCCGCATCCGGATACCGCCGCGCAAAATCAATCATCAAACTGATCAATTCAGTTGCCGAGCGTGTAAACAATGACCGCCGTGTCCGCGGAAAACTGCGTGTTGTGTTTGTAGAAAACTACCGTGTTTCTGTTGCAGAAAAACTTTTCCCTGCATCTGATGTTTCAGAGCAGATTTCTACAGCCGGTAAAGAGGCTTCCGGAACCGGAAACATGAAGTTCATGGTGAACGGTGCACTTACTCTGGGAACTTTGGACGGCGCAAACATTGAGATTGTTGAAGAAGCCGGTGCTGAAAATGCATTCATCTTCGGTCTTACGGCCGATGACATCATCAAGATTGAAAATGAGCACAGCTACAATCCTCAGAAGTATCTGGAGCGCAACCCTGAACTGGCAAAGGTTATGAACCAGCTGATTGACGGTACTTATGACAGTGACCATCAGATGTTCCGCGAACTGTACGATTCTCTGGTTTACGGTGTTGAAGGTCAGCGTCCCGACGTTTACTATGTTCTGGCAGACTTTGATGCCTATGTTGCCGCTCAGGAAAAAGTTGCTGCTGCTTATACAGACCGCATGGGCTGGGCAAAAAAGGCTCTGCTGAACATTGCACGCAGCGGCAAGTTCTCTTCTGACCGCACGATTGAAGACTATGTAAAAGATATCTGGCATCTGAAGAAACTGCAGGTAAAATAAGCAGTCAGACAGATTATATCTGCTTAAAAGAAGCCGTGGTGGACTTTTAGTTCGCTGCGGCTTCTGTGTTTTAAACAGCTTTTGCTTGGACCCGGAAAAGCGGGCGTAGTGTGACGGGGCGGATTTTGCTGAGAAAAGCGGGCGCAGTGTGACCCGGCGCATTTTGCTGAGAAAAGCGGGCGCAGTGTGACCCGGCGCATTTTGCTGAGAAAGCGGGCGCAGTGCTGACACAGCGCATTTTGCTGTGAAAAGCGGGCGCAGTATGACGGGGCGCGTTTTGCTGAGAAAGCGGGCACAGTGTGACGGGGGCGGATTTTGCTGTGAAAAGCGGGTATTGTGCTGACACGGCGCATTTTGCTGAGAAAGCGGGCATTGCGCTGACATGGCGCATTTTGCTGTGAAAAGCGGGCACAGTGTGACACGGCGGATTTTGCTGAGAAAGCGGGCGCAGTGCTGACACGGCGCATTTTGCTGATAAAAGCGGGCACAGTGTGACACGGCGCATTTTGCTGATAAAAGCGTGCATTGCGCTGACACGGCGCATTTTGCTGTGAAAGCGGACATTGCGCTGACATGGCGGATTTTGCTGAGAAAGCGGACATTGCGCTGACATGGCGGATTTTGCTGAGAAAGCGGGCACAGTGTGACGGGGCGCATTTTGCTGAGAAAGCGGGCACAGTGTGACGGGGCGCATTTTGCTGTGAAAGCGGGCGCAGTGTGACGGGGCGTATTTTGCTGAGAAAAGCGGGCGCTTTGTTTGACACGGCGGATTTTGCTGAGAAAGCGGGCGCAGTGCTGACACGGCGGATTTTGCTGAGAAAGCGGGCACAGTGCTGACACGGCGGATTTTGCTGAGAAAGCGGGCGCAGTGTGACACAGCGCATTTTGCTGAGGAAAGCGGGCTTTTCGTCTGACATGGCGGATTTTGCTGAGAAAGCGGGCACAGTGTGACGGGGCGCATTTTGCTGAGAAAGCGGGCACAGTGTGACACGGCGGATTTTGCTGAGAAAGCGGGCATTGCGCTGACATGGCGCATTTTGCTGTAAAAACCCGCGCTTTGTTTGACAAAGAAAATTATCCTATATTAAACTTGAAAAACTATGAAAAAAGCGGTTCCGGTCATTTTTTTGTTGTCTTTGTGTTTTTGTCTTGTCTTCGGGGAGACAATTCCGAATAATTCCCGCATCCGTGTGGAAGACCGCACAGATTCAAGGCAGATATCAGATTTCAGTCTGTCGAGTCTTGTAAAGTCAAAAATCGAATCAAATCTTATCCGTTATACGCCTTTTTTTCTGATTGATTCATCAAACGAAGATTCGCTCAGAAAACTCCGCGCAGCTTCTGAATCCGCTGAACATGACGAAAACCAGATGCTTGAAGCAGGAAAAGTTTATTCTGCAACTCACGCACTGCTTTTTTCAGTGAACAAAGCAGGAAATTCCTACAGTATTACAGTGGACATTGTTGACGGCACCACCAACCGAAAAATCTATACCAGAACGAGCAATGCACAGCAAGATTCCCTTAAACTTTGGAACGGGCCTGGCTGTGAGACAGATCTTCTTACCATAGACCTCTGCAGTGAATTGGGAATCGCTCTTACAGGTTCGCAGATTTATTACCTCAGGTTCGGCGAAGCAGAAACTTTTACAGCTGATGACCTGGAAAAAGCCCGCGAAGAACAGGCGTCTTTTCAGGAAATGATTGCCGGTCTTGACGGAAGAATAGCTGCATTGAAAGTTTCTTCCGACATATCTGCCGATGCGCAGATTGCAAAAATTCAGGCAGAACGCGCCCTGATTGAAGAACAGTATTCTTTGTCTCTCGTGGATTACGCGCGCCTTCAGAAAGAGCAGAAAAAAGCTTTTGAAGACCAGAAAACAGAAATGGAGCGTTCTTTTGAGCAGAAAAAAGCCCGTGATGACATGGCAAAACTGGCAGAAGAAAAAGCTGCCGAAGCCCGCAAACTTACTCAGGCCAACGGGGATGTCTTTGCAAAAATCGAGATAATTGAAAAGACAAAGGAAGCCTGTCTCGATGTCTATACGGCTTTTGAAAACTTGCGAACACAGCGCAAAAGCGAAATGGAAGCGGAAGTAGCCCTGAAAACTCAGGAAATTCTGGACAGACCGTACCGTGCAGCGGAAAAAAAAGCAGACGGAACTCCGATTGATGAAGCAAGGGCTGTGAGACAGGCAGAAGCAGAGCAGAAAAAAGCTGAAATCATGGCTGTATATGAGGCTGATGCCGCAAAAATAAAAGATACTGCTTATCCGCAGATAGTATCATTGTATGAAGAAGTATTCAGGCTTGAAAAAGAAGGCTTCCAGACAAAGGTGACCTCATTCAACAAGGATTTTTCTTATTCCATTGAAAACTATGACGGTGATTCAAAAAGCTGGATTTTCAGCTGGAATCTGCTCTGCAACGGCAAAATGATTAACAGTGGAAGCGGAAAATTGCCTTACGAAGCGGTTACCGGAATGAAGCCGGTGGAATTCAAGTCTGCAAGAGAAAATTTTTCTGACTACAACACATATCTTGATACGGTAGATCTGTACAATTCATTGTTTGCCCGGGGCGAACCGATTCTCAATTTTGAAATTTCCTACAGAATGACTACAGAACACAATTCAGGAATTTATGTTTTCACTTGTGATGACCTGATTGTAAATCACACTGTTACGGGAAAAAGAATTGCCGTTCAAAAAGTAGAAAAAGGTGTTATTAAACTTCCTGACAGCAAGAACTTGACTCCGGTTTTTTTCTATTTGTTGGATGCAGAATCAATAGAAGATCAGAATCCCGTTTATTCTGATTATGAGAGTTCTGACTCCCCCTATGAGGAATACATGAATTCTTCATTGATTAGTGACTACCGGGCAAGTGTTGATGGTGATTTTCTGAAAGCGCTTTATTCTGAATCAGATGATTATGCTTTTGCTATTGATTTCCAGGTGAATTGGATCGGAAGGCATAATTTGTTTTTCGGACTTTCATTTGGTGGCTTCCAAGAAAAAGAGAAGGTTCCGCCTGCTTTTGCAAAGACTGGATTCAGTGATGCTTTGATTCACATCGGGTTCAAACCGAGAAACAGAAGCTTCAACTGGTATGTTTCCTGTGGTATCGGTCTTGCAGTTTCGGATTCAAGCATAACATGGATTGATTATTCCGGAAACCGCCGTACTGATGATACATTCCTGATGATACGCTCTTCTTTGGGAATTGATTTGACACTTTTTACGTCTTATGCCGGATCAGATTATGGCCTTTTTTTGCAAGGTGATTTGAATTATATTGAGCCCTTTGGAATTATTCCGGATTTCAGTCTCGGCTTGTTCATGAAATTCAGACAACCGAATTTTTTGTCCTTTTGATTCCGTTTTTTTTGCACTTTTTTCGAATTGTCACAGGAATTTTCCATCGTCTTTGTTGTGGTCGCATCTGTTCTAATTTGGTATATTGATGGCGTCTTCTTATGGAGGTGCGTATGTCAAAAAAACTTGTTACGTTTCTGGCTTCTGCCGGTCTTCTTTTTATCACGGTAATCTGGGGTTTTGCCTTTGTTGTGGTCAAAAGCTCTCTTGACCTGATTCCGCCCGTTTGGATGCTGGCTTTCCGTTTCTCGGTCGCAGGAATTGCTCTTTCTCTTATCTTCATAAAAAAACTGATCCACATGACCAAAGCCGAACTGGTTCACGGTCTTCTGATCGGTGTAACTCTTTTTCTTGCATATCTTTTCCAGACAATCGGCTGCAATTACACAACTGCGGGCAAAAACGCCTTTCTTACCACTGTTTACGTAATTCTTGTGCCTTTCATCAACTGGGGACTGGTCAAAACCAAACCTGACGGCTATACCGTTGTGGCTGCAGTTTTTTCACTTGTGGGAATCGGGCTTCTTTCACTGCGGGGCGACCTGACAATGAACATCGGCGACGTGCTCACTCTTGTCTGCGGCTTGTGTTATGCGCTGCAGATCATTGCCATTGCCCGCTATTCTCGGGGTGATGATCCAATAACGCTTTGTATTGTGCAGATTCTGTTCACTGCGGCTTGTTCCTGGGCAACGGCTCCGCTTTTTGACGGCGCATTTCCTGCAGCCGGCGTGCAGAATCCGGAAATAATCGGAGGAATGCTGTATCTGGGGCTTGGAAGCACTGCACTTGCATTCATTCTCCAGAATGTGTGCCAAAAATATACTCCGCCTTCAACAGCGGCACTTCTCATGTCTTTTGAGTCCGTATTCGGAGCGCTTTCCGGCGTGCTTTTCCTTGCAGAAGTCATGGACGGCCGCTCATTGCTGGGCTGTGTGCTCATGTTCCTGGCCGTGGTGATCAGTGAGACAAAGCTGGAGTTCCTCCGCAGAAAAAAATAATAGCAAATTTATGCATTTTTTATATTGATTTTGCATAAATATTCGTGATACTATCCTTCATCGGCCGAAAACAAGCAGGAGTCTGCTGAAAAAGCGGACAGGCGGTTATGATTGCCGCCGGTCGGAATTAAGCTTGTACGGCCCGGACAAACTTTTCAACGACTTTATGGAGGAAGTATGAAAAAAGCATTACTCGTTCTGGTTGCACTCCTCATGGCTGCAACATTGTTCGCAGGCGGCAAGAAAGAAGCCGTAACAATCAATTCTCCCGAAGACCTGGCCGGCAAAAAAATCGGTGTTCAGGCTGGAACTACCGGTGAAACATTTGTTGAGGAAGAATATCCCACTGCAAAAGTTTCTTCATTCAAAAGCGGAATGGATGCAGCTCTGGATCTTAAAAACGGCGCAATCGACCTGGTTGTTCTTGACGAAATGCCTGCAAAAGCAATCGTTGCCGGAAACCCTGATCTGAAGATCATCGACTTTGACCTTGCAATTGAAGAATATGCAATCGCTGTAAAAAAAGGCAACAAAGAACTGCTTGATTCAATCAACGCAACAATCGCAAAAATGCGCGCAAACGGTGATTACGAAGCACTGATCAACGCATTCATGCCTGCTGACGGTGCAATTGTAATTCCTGCAAGCAAATCACTTAGCGGAAGCAAAACACTCAAACTGGGAACAAACGCTGCATTCAAACCTTTTGAATATGTAGAAGGCAAAGACATTGTCGGATTCGATATTTCAATGGGGCAGTACATTGCAGAAGATTTCGGCACAAAACTGGAAATCGTAGACATTGACTTTGGTGCACTTATTGCAGCACTTCAGTCTGACTCAATCGACTTCATTGCAGCCGGAATGTCCGTAACTGAAGAACGCAAAAAGAACGTTGATTTCTCTGACGCATACTATGCATCAAAACAGGTAATCATCGTACGCAAATAATACGTACAAAGTGATTGTTATAGCGAAGCGTTCTCCACCGGAAGACTTTCTGTTTTGAACGCTCCGACCTGAAACAAAGAGGACTGTCTTTCAAAAAGGGCAGTCCTTTTTTTGTCCGGAATCCGAAACTTTACATTCAGGTACCTTTCCTATTGCCATTTTCCGTGTTTATGGTAAATTAGCCACATGAACGGTGAATTTTCAGTTTTCGGTTATTTTCAGTCTGGTATGGTTCTGCAGCAGAACAAAACTGCAGCAATTTGGGGAACTGCGCCTGCAGGTTCTTCTGTAAAAGTTTTTTTCCGCGGCTTTGAGTACTCCGGGGCGGCAACAGAAGAAAACCAATGGCGGATTATGATCAATGCAGGTGAAGCCTGTACGAATCAAGTGCTTGAAGTTTCCTGCAATTCCCGGAAAATCACTTTTGAAAACGTTAATGTCGGAGAAGTATGGCTCTGCTCAGGACAGTCCAACATGCAGCTGACGATGGACCGTCTGCGTTATTCATATCCGAAGGAATTCCTTCTTCCGAAAAATGAAAATATCCGTCTTTTTACTGTTCCGGTGGTGCCGAAGACAGAACCTGATTCCGGCTTTACAGGCGGCCGTTGGCAGACTGCCTGTGCTGAAGAGCTTGCAAGTTTTTCAGGCATTTCATACTTTTTTGAAAAAAAACTGACTTCTCAGCTCGGTGTGCCTGTGGGCATAATCAACGCAAGTCAGGGCGGATCCCAAATCTGGTCATGGCTTTGTGCTGATGACCTTGCGGACGATTCTTCCGCAGTGGAACGCATGGCTTTGTGCAGACAGTCCGGCTTTGTGCAGAATCTTGTTGACACGGCCAACAAATCAGCAATGGACTGGCGCGCCGAATGTTTTGAAAAGCAGGCTTGCTCTGACAGTTCCGATCTTGACTGGCAGCCGGTAACATTTCCCGGTTTCTGCGAACTTGTGCAGAAAGACGGCAAAGTTTGCGGCGGTGTGGTCTGGTGCAAGAAGACTGTGGAACTTACTCAGGCTCAGGTTGATCAGCTTGAAGAAGGGACCGTGAGACTGTGGCTCAGCCGCATTACAGATTCGGACATTGTTCAGGTGAACGGTATTGAAGTGGGCCGCACTGAATATCAGTATCCGCCCCGCCGTTATGTTGTGCCGAAAGGTGTGCTTCGTGCAGGCACAAACACGATTCTTGTACGTATTCTTCAGGACGGGCCTTCCGGTTTTGCAGAAGTAAGCGAAAGCAAACCCATGGCTCTTTTTTCCTCTCCGATTGACAGGGACTGGCGTGAGATTTTTGCAGGACTTTTCAACAATGGTTCTGTGCCTGCAAGCGATGATGCTTTTGAACTTAATGGCGGCCTTTGCATTGATCTGCGCGGTCAGTGGCTGTGCGCCGCAGGTCTCAAGACAAGGCTGTGCCCGCCCGGATATTTTGCGTATCTTGAACCGGCATCCCTTTACAACGGCATGCTGAATCCGATGAAAGGAGTCGGAGTGCGGGGCTTTGTCTGGTACCAGGGAGAAGCTGACGCAGATATCGGTACAGATTACACAAAAATGCTGACACGTCTTATGGCCGCATACCGCCGTGACTTTGCAGATTCTTCTGCACCTTTTGTGGTAGCCGGTCTTCCCAACTGGCGTTTCCGCGAAAATCCTCTGGAACCGGCGCTTGTAAGCACTTGGGCTGATTTGCGGCAGGTGCAGAAAACTGTTTCCGTGAGAGACAAAAACGGGGCTTTTGCAAACCTTACTGAACTTGGCGAATGGAACGATCTGCATCCGGAAAACAAAAAGACTGCTGCAGAACGGCTTGCTGATGAAGCTTTGCGCATTGCTTTCGGAAAAACTGTTCCCCGTTGTCCGCGGCTTAAAAAGGCAAAAGTCAGTGGCGATAAAATCCTTGTGACTTTCGAAACTTTTGGCGGCGCACTCAAGGCAAATCCGGCTTTGAAAAACGATGGTGCATGTGCAGACAAACTTTCTGGTTTTTCTGCACTGGCGGTAACTTCAGACGGTGGCAGAAAAGCGGTTGCTTTGTGTGCAGAACTTACCGGCTCTGATACAGTGGAACTTTCTCTGCCTTCGGGAATTGATGCGGCATCTTTGCTTTCTGTCCGCTACATGTATGCTGACAGTCCCTGTGCGCCCTCAATCCTCGGAGAAAACAATCTGCCCGCGGAACCTTTTGTAGTCAGTGAATTTTCTCTTTGAGGTTCTGAAACTTTCATAAAAGCCGATTGTTATATATAATGGTAGAAAAATCGGATTCAATCTGCCGAAAAACAACAAAGAAGGCTTTTATGAAAAAAACACTTTTTATCGCAATTGCTGCAGCATGTCTGCTTCTGACTTCATGCGCTTCCACATCCAATGCAAAACTTGAAGACCATGAATCTGATGAAAATTATCTTGGGGATTTTGCTCCCTTCCAGCTGGATTCCGCCATGTCTCTCAAAAAAAACATGGCAGGCGTTCTTTCTCCCTGTGAACTGGAACTTTTCTGCGTTCCGCGTACAAACACGATTGAATGCTATTTCAACACAACAATGAGCAGAAACTGTCTCATGCTGAGTTATTCACAGCGCAAGACTCTCAGAGAAGGATTCGAGGCTTATCTTGCAGCTTACGAAGCAAAACAGTTGCCGAAAGAAAGCCCTTCAAAGAAAAATGCTTTTATCAACGGAGAATGCAGTTTTGCATGGGGACTTCTTGGCCCTACAAGCACAACGGACACAAAATTCCGTGTGAATTATGAATATGTAAACGATCTTCCCTACTGTCTTCTGTATATTGATTCTTCCACTGCCAAAAATGATTCTTCCAATTGGTCTCCGGTAACAAAAATGTATTTTTCTCCCAGTCAGCTGGAACTCCTTTTTGATGCAACTGATGATGAGGTCATTTCGGAATACATAAACCAGCTTGTTTCTCAGGCTTACACCTTCTGAAAAAGAGCACACTAGACTTGAATACTGAAAATGTGTTAATTGTGAAGTTGTCGCGTGTTTTACGCTGATGACTTTACAACATCAGGGTTGAATTCTCAGCCCTAACGAGGTTTTTTCATGTATCGATGGATATGGTCCTATATCCGAAAATACCGGGGCATTTATGCTCTGGGACTCTTTTTTTCTGTTCTGGTTGCAGCAACAAGTGTAATCAACCCTTCCATCACAGGCCAGATTGTTGACCGGGTAATCATCGGAGGCGAAAATCAGCTTCTTTTCAAGCTGGTCGGTGCAATGCTGCTTGTTACAGTCATCAAATCAATTCTGCGTTTTTCTTATCAGAGTATTTTTGAAATCGTTTCTCAGAATGTAATCAAGAATGTCCGCATGGATCTGTACAACCACATTCAGACTCTGGACTTTTCCTGGTACGACAAAACCGCTTCCGGAAACATCATGACACTCATGACCAGCGATCTTGATGCTGTCCGCCATTTTGTCGCATGGGTTGTCTATCAGTTTATGGAAAACGTGCTGACTTATGTGTTCTCAATCGTTGTTCTTTCAATGATCAACATCAAACTGACTGCGGCTTTCCTTGTGATTGCTCCTTTCATGTTCTATCTGATTCTGCAGTTCAGAAAGCACATCAAAAAATCCCATCTTGCAGTTCGTGACCAGTTTGCGGTTCTGAACACTCTTGTAGGTGAAAACATTGCAGGCAACAGGGTTGTAAAGGCTTTTGTCCGCGAAGATTTTGAAATCAGCAATTTTGACAAAGAAAATGAAGAATTCCGCAACCGCAACATTGACAACGCAAATGTCCGCATCAAATATCTGCCTCTTATGGAATCAATTACAGGACTTCTGCCAATTATCCTGATTCTTTTCGGCGGTTATCTTGTAATCAAGGGACACATGACATTAGGTGAAATCGTTACATTCAACGGTCTTCTGTGGACTTTTACACAACCGCTCAACATGTTCGGCGGAATCATGAACGATGCACAGCGTTTTTCTGCTTCAGCCCAGCGTCTTTATGAGCTTTATCAGCAGAAACCAAGCATCAGAAACTGCGAAAATCCGATTCGTTCCGAATCCCGCGCAAAGGGAAAAATCCAGTTCAACAACGTCAGTTTTGCTTACAAGGAAACACCTGTTCTTCAGAATGTAAGTTTTACTGCGGAACCCGGCATGACAATCGGTATTCTCGGCCCGACAGGTGCAGGAAAATCAACAATTGCAAAACTTATGTGCCGCTATTACGACGTTACTGAAGGCGAAATCCTGCTTGACGGAGAAGATATCCGCAAATACGATCTGCAGACTTTGCGGCGCAACGTGGGAATAACCATGCAGGATGTGTTCCTGTTTTCTGACACGGTAGAAGGCAACATTGCATTCGGTAAACCGGATGCGCCCATGGAACTGGTAGAAAAGGCCGCAGACCGGGCTCATGTTACGGATTTTCTTAAGGATCTTACTGAAGGCTATGACACGATAGTCGGTGAACGGGGAGTCGGTCTTTCCGGCGGTCAGAAACAGCGCATTGCTTTGGCACGTCTGTTCCTTATGGATCCGCCTGTCATGATTCTTGACGACACTACAAGTGCTGTTGACGTAGAAACAGAGCAGAAAATCCGTGCTTCCATCAGGGAACAGGCGGCAGGACACACGGCTTTTATCATCAGCCACCGCGTGTCTTCCATTCAGGATGCTGACATGATTCTTGTAATAGAAGACGGCAAAATCACTCAGTGCGGAAAACACGCAGAGCTTTCCGTGCAGAACGGTTATTACAAGCAGGTCTGGGATCACCAGGAAGGACGGGCATAATGGCACGCAACAGATTTGACACCGACGAACAGCTTGATGAACAGTTCAATCCGCACATTGTAAAACGTCTTTTCAAATGGGTTATGCCTTACAAAAAGCAGATGATTACTGCATGTGCTTTCATGATGCTGTCTGCTCTGGCTTCGCTTTCAAGCCCTTATCTGATCCGCATGGCAATAGACAAGGCAATCCCTGAAAAAAACATAACAATGCTTTTTGCTTTGGCCGGCGCACTTTTGTGCTGTGTGCTAATTGTAAGGTTCTGTCTTTCCCAGCGTCTTAAAATCATGACAAACTTGGCTCAGACGGTAATTGTAACAATACGAAGAGAAGTTTTTTCAAAGCTGCAGAAGCTGCCCTTTACTTATTTTGATTCAAGGCCTCAGGGAAAGATTCAGATCCGTGTTGTAAACTACGTGAACAGTTTGAGTGATCTGCTTTCAAACGGAATTATCCAGCTGATTACTGACTTCTTCCGCATTATCGTCATTCTCTGCTTCATGTTTGCAATTGATCCGCGTCTTACGCTCATCTGTATGGCAAGTCTTCCGGTTCTTATCGTGATCATGTTCCTGCTCAAACGCCGCCAGCATGATGCATGGATGACAATCAGCCATAAGCAGGCAAACTTGAATGCGTACCTGAGTGAAAGTCTCAACGGAATGAAAATAACTCAGTCTTTTGCCCGTGAAGAAAAAAACACTGCAATTTTCCTTGATTTGTGCAATGCCTGGAAATCTGCCTGGTATCGCGGTGTCACAATGAACAACATCATCTGGCCTGTAATCGACAATCTTACGACAATTGCAAATTCTCTGGTAATCATTACCGGAATCCGCTGGCTTTCAGGTGATTTTTCCGTCGGTACTCTTGTTGCTTTTACCGGTTACATCTGGCAGTTCTGGGCACCGATTCAGAACATCGGTCAGTTCTACAACAGCATGATCACCACAGGCGCATATCTTGAAAGGATTTTTGAACTTCTTGACGAACCTGTTCACATTGAAGACGCTCCCGGCGCAGTTGATCTTCCGCCGATCCGCGGACATGTGCATTTTGATCATGTGAATTTTGAATATGATGAAGGAAACCCGATTCTGAAGGATGTGGATTTTGACATAAAGCCCGGAACTTCTGTGGCAATTGTGGGGCCGACCGGTGCAGGTAAAACTACAATCGTCAATCTGCTTACACGGTTCTACAATCCTAAGGACGGCCGCATTCTGATTGACGGAATTGACCTTAAATCCGTAACGATAAAATCTGTACGTGAGCAGGTGGGCGTTATGCTGCAGGATTCTTTCCTTTTCAGCGGTACAATCATGGACAACATCCGCTACGGTCGTCTTGATGCAACTGATGAAGAAGTGATTGCCGCCGCAAAAACTGTGCAGGCTCACGGATTTATTTCCGCTTTTCCCAACGGTTATCAGACAAAGCTTACTGAAAACGGCGGCGGTCTGAGTGCCGGTCAGAAACAGCTTATCAGCTTTGCAAGGGTTCTGCTTTCTGACCCGCGCATCCTGATTCTGGACGAAGCAACTTCATCGGTAGACACAGAAACAGAACTTCTTGTTCAGAAAGGTCTCCATGAACTGCTTAAAGGGCGCACATCTTTCATCATTGCTCACCGTCTTTCTACAATCCGTGACAGCGACATAATTTTCTTTGTCAATCACGGTCAGATCAAAGAGCGGGGCAATCACGAAGAACTGCATGCTCTCCACGGTGAATACTGGGGAATGTACGACAAAATGTAAAAGTAACCGACAAAAATACTGACAGTCAGTGCGAGACTGCAAGAACTGCCAGTTGGCGTCGCTACACGCGCAGGCCGGAAATGTAAAGAGCGAAAACTTGGAACTCTGAAACTTTTCCTCCTGCGCGTTTTTTTTCTGTTCTTAAAGATTTTTTTAAGATTGCAATGTTAAATTGGTCTCATGAACAGAACACTTATTGAGAAAACAGCTCTTGCTGTTATTACGGTTTTTTTGATGTCAGGCTTTGTCGGCTGTTCCAGTGCAAATGCACGTGGTGCAGGAGAAATGGATGGTTTTGCAGGAAAAGGCGGCCGTTTTAATGGCGGATTCGGCGGAGAAGCTGCTGTAAACTATGCGAAAGACAATGTTTCAAGCCGCAATCTTTCGGATCCTTCTTATGATGATCCTGCCGGACTTTTGTGGACAGAAGGATATTTTTCCGCAGATCTTGCAACCGGAAAAACTTATGCAAATGGCAGCGTAAAATCAGAGGATTTTTCTCTGAAGAAAAAAGACACAGGTTACGAACTTTCTTCTTCGGCTTCCGAACCTGTAAAAATCTTGCTTTCCGGAAACTATGAGGGCACTTTTACTCTCAAATCTGCGGCCGCTCCTGTCATGCTGGTGCTGGACGGCGTAACAATCACTGCTTCTGACGGTCCCGCACTTCAGATAAGCACAACAGAAACAGTTTATGTTGCTTCTGCACCGGGTTCAGTGAACACACTTACAGATTCTGAACAGCGGTCTGCAAACACAAAAAAGGCTGCACTTTACAGCAAGGCACCGCTGGTTTTCTGCACGGACAAAGATTCAGCCGGTGAGGGCGGAACCCTTACTGTAAACGGCGGATACAAACACGGTGTCTATTCAGATGATTACATCCGCATAACAGGCGCAAAACTTACAGTAAATGTAAGTGCCAGAGACTGCATCCGTACTGTCAACGCATTCATCATGGAAAGCGGCGAACTTTCGGTAAACGGAACCGGAACCGCTGTTGACGAAGAAAGCAAGGGCATCAAGGTGGAAGGTGCCGAAAGCGAAGAATTTGCAGGCGAAGGCTTTGTTCTTGTGAACGGCGGAACAATCACCGTAAAAACTGTAAGCAAAGGAATTACGGCTTCTTGGAAAACTGCGGAAGATGCAGAAACAGAAACTTATGCTGATGACCCGAATCCCAAAGTCACAATCAACGGTGGAACAATTTCCGTGGAAACTACAGGCACTCCCTATGAAAAAACTGTAAACGGAGTTGAGGTAAGCTGTTCTCCTGAAGGAATCGAAGCAAAATCCGATCTTGTAATCAACGGCGGTTCAATTTCAATCAGGACAGCAGACGACTGCATCAATGCGGGCATTTCAATCACGATCAACGGCGGAACAATTGACTGCCGCAGTACTCAGAACGATGCAATCGATGCAAACGGCAAAATGTATTTCAACGGCGGAACAATCCGTGCCACAGGCGGAACCGGTGCAGAATGCGCTTTTGACAATGATTTCTACGGCTTTGAAATGAACGGCGGTGATGTTGCAGGCGTAGGCGGCACAAATCTTTCTACACCTGCAGACAATTCTGCACAGAATACGATCATCTGCTACGGATCTTTCAAAAGCGGTACTGAAATCAGTGTAAAGGATTCGTCAGGAAGAGTGATTCAGTCGTACACACCTTCCGGAGCGGGCGAAGCAGCCGTACTTTCAAGTCCAGAATACAAAAAGGGCGAAACTTACACAATTACATACGGAACAACTTCTGTTGAAGCAAAGATTTCCGGGACTGTGACAACTTGCGGCAACCAGTCAGGAAGCTTTGGCGGACCCGGACGCGGCGGCTGGTTCGGCGGAGGACGCGGCGGATTCGGAAAACCGGATGACATGCCTCCCATGGATTTTGAAAATCCCGACCAGATGCCGGAGAGAGAGGGACGCGGCAAATTCCTCTGGTGGTAATCCATAAGAAATAAAACCAAAATCACCGGGGACGTAATCAAGCTGATTTATCAATGCTTATTAATCAGTGATGATTCCAGTCTCCGGTGTTTTTTTTCAAAAGTATTTTTTTTTCGGAAAAAAACCTTATCCTGTTTACGCATAAACACTTTTATACTTTTAACATGATAACAAACGGATATGATTTGTGGCTGTCTTTTACGCCGGCCCAAACTGAATTTTCATCAACTTATCCAAAGTCGATTAAAAAAGTGATTTGTTCCAAAGGCTCTGACATTCTGAAAGTTGCGGCTGATGAACTGGATCGGGCTTTGTCCTTGCTTTTTTCTGAAGAAGTTCCTGTCATTTCAAGAGATTCCCTGGAGTATCAGGAAAAGACTCTTTTTGCCGGTACAGAGGATTCTTTCTCTCCGGAACTTGCTTCTGCTGTGAACCGTAATCTTTCCGGAGACGGTTATCATATCTTTTCATACAAAAGTTCCTTTGTCATTGCAGGAAAAACTGACAAAGGCGTGCTTTACGGCATTTTCGCATTTCTCCGCCTTCTGCAGACCGGAAAATCTCTGACATGTCTGGACATCTGTTCAAATCCCGCTTTCCAGAAACGCATGCTTGACCATTGGGACAATCTGGACGGTTCCATAGAACGCGGTTATGCGGGAAAAAGTCTCTGGAACTGGAGCGAACTGCCGGATCATGTGGACAGACGCTACACTGATTACGCCAGAGCTTGCGCTTCCGTCGGGCTGAACTGTTCAGTACTTAACAACGTCAATTCACAGCCCTACATACTTTCTGACGAATACATCGAAAAAACTGCTGCCATCGCCCGGGTTTTCAGGCGTTACGGAATCACTGTTTATCTTTCCGTAAACTTTGCTTCTCCCGTTTCTTTGGGCGGCCTTAAAACTGCAGATCCTTTGGACGAAGATGTTGTCAAATGGTGGCAGGAAAAATGCGCTTCCATTTACGCCCGCATTCCTGACTTCGGCGGTTTTCTTGTAAAAGCGGATTGTGAAGGACAGGCCGGGCCTTTTGAGTACGGACGCAACCACGCTGACGGTGCCAACATGCTTGCAAAAGCGCTGGAACCTTACGGCGGAATGGTTATCTGGCGCGCATTCGTTTACGGTCACGGAGAAACTGACAGGGCAAAAAAAGCTTATGCGGACTTCAAACCGCTGGACGGAAACTTTTTGCCCAATGTGGCGATTCAGGTAAAAAACGGGCCAATAGACTTTCAGCCCCGTGAGCCGGTGCATCCGCTTTTCGGCGGAATGAAAAAAACTACAATGTTCATGGAAATGCAGGCTGCGCAGGAATATTTGGGACAGGGAAATCATCTTGTGTTTCTGGCTCCCATGTGGAAAGAAATCCTTGATTTTGACACCAGAACCTGCGGAACCGGCTCAACAGTGGGAAAAATTCTTACAAGAAGCAAAGAATACGGATTTTTCGGCACTACAAGTGGAATTGCCGCAGTTTCAAACACGGGCAGCAACACTGACTGGTGCGGTTCGCTTTTTCATCCTGCAAACTGGTACGCTTTCGGGCGGCTCGCATGGGACTGTAATCTTTCACCTGAAGAAATTGCAGAAGAATGGGCCCGCTGTACTTGGGGCAGCAACGAAACTGTCCTGCAGTCAGTCATGTTCATTCTGCTCAATTCCTGGAACGCCTGTCTTGATTACATGACACCTTTGTGTCTGCACCACATAATGCGCTACGACCACCATTACGGACCCGATCCGGGATGTACACAGGGACTCCGTGAAGACTGGAAGCCGCCATATTATCACCGGGCGGACAAAAAGGGCCTCGGCTTTGACAGAACTTCATCAGGTTCTGATGCGGTAAGCCAATATTCTCCCGAAGTGGCAGAAATGTTCGGCAATTTGGAAACATGTCCTGAAAAATATCTGCTCTGGTTTCATCATGTGCCGTGGAATTACAGACTGTCATCCGGCCGCACGCTTAAAGAAGAACTGCCTTTTGTGTACGGACGCGGTGTTCAGGAAGCAGTTGCGCTTCGGAACGAATGGCTTAAAGTAAAAGGCCTTGTAAGTGACGAAGCTTTTGACGCTGTTCTGAAAAAACTTGATATCCAGGTTGCAGATGCAGAGGAATGGCGCGATGTCTGCGTGCCTTATTTCTTGCGTTTTGCAGAAGACTGAGCTTTTTTCTGATCCAAAGGCAGAGTAATCGTAATTTTTGTTCCCGTTTTTGACGAAGAAGTCAGTTTGTATTTGGCGTTGATCTGGTCAGCTCTGTATTCCATTGACTTCATTCCCAAGCCCTTGGTCTTGCGGCCGGAACCTGCTTTTTCAGCCTGTTTGATTCCGCGCCCGTTGTCATGAACTGTAACGACAATATGCTTGTTTTCTTCTGTAATCGATACAAGACATTCGGTGGCCTTTGCATGTTTCACGATATTCTGCAATGCCTCCTGAATGATTCGGAAAAGGGCGATCTGTGTTGTCTGCGGCAGATCTTCAGCTTTTTCAGCATCCCAGAAGTATTTGCATTCAAGGCCTGTCTGCTTTGAAAAAGTATGGCACAAATTGTCCACGGCGTGATTCATACCCAAAGAATCAACTTCCATAGGGAAGGAATCGTGGGCATACTGCCGTGTTCTCTGCAGAGTTTCTTCGATCTGTCCGGAAAGGACAGCAAACTTTTCGCGGCCTTCTTCCGTGGGATCAGTGGCTGCCAGTCCACGGCACTTCATGGAAAGTCCTGCAAGACGCTGACATATGTCATCATGAAGATCCATACTGAATCTCATGCGCTCCAGTTCACTGATTTTAAGAACTTCTGCTTCAACTTCAATGCGTTTCTGCGATTCAGTCTTGATTCTTTTGTTTGCCTCAACAAGATCTGCCGTTCGGAGAGCAACTTCTTTTTCCAGCTGGAGCGCATGGCGTTTCTGCAGATCCATAAGGCGGAGACGCTGCAATGCATTGGCAATGAAAGATGTTCCAGTACACATGTAGGGATGGTTTGTAACATCACTTTCGTAGATGACCAGACCGAAAATGTCGTTACCGGCACGAAGATAGCGCAAATCGCGACAGAATGTGGAATTGCTTTTTTTCATGACAGTCTGGGCAAAAAACTCGTTCAGGTTGACTTTTACAGGATCGCCGAAAAGTGCCTGTTCTTTTTCAGGTGTTTTTTCGTAGCCTATCCACGCCTCTTCCGCCATGTATTCTCCGGGTTTTTCAAAAAGCAGAAGATAAAAGAAATTGATTTCCAGGTTGCCCAGAAAAAACTTTAGCAAGGGTTCGATTTCCCAAAAATCGGAGATTGTATTCAGTTTCTGACCGAAATAACTTGTGTCACGGATGATGCATGTAAGGCGCACTGTCTGAAACTGAGCGTGCTTCATTGCAGCATGGATTTCCGCTTCGGAAAGGCCCTTGCGTTCCCAGCCGGAGCACCCGCAGGAAGAACGGATTGTAAGCGTGGAATCCATTTTTGAACATGGTTCGACAGGTCTGCGCTTCATCAGCGCATAAAGTTTTTCAACCGCAAGCTGTCCCATTTCTTCAAAGGGCTGCTTGATTGTAGTCAGCGGCGGCATGGACATCTGTGCACGGCCCGTATCGTCGAATCCGGTAATTGCCACGTGCTGCCAGTTCGCTTTCGTACTTGATTTGATTACTTTGAGCGCACCGATGGCCATTTCATCATTGGCGCATACAACAACGTCCGGCGGTTCGTCCCTGTGATTCTGGTAATATGCGTTGAGACACTCGGCACCGGAAGATTCGATGAAGTTTCCCGTCACAATCGTAAAATCAATGTCCGGATAAACTGCCCGGGCTTTTTCCAGCGTAGTACGGAAAATCGTTTCGCGAAGCACATTGTCACGGTGATTTTTCGGACCGCTTATGTACACGAATTTTCTGTACTGATGGTCAAAAATCAGGTGAGCCATAAGCTGTTCCATAGGAGTACGGCTTCTGATGATGATTGAAGGAATTCTGTCCACATTGTCACCGATTGAAACAACCGGAATTCCGTCAAAAATTGAATGAAAACGCATCGCGCTGTCTGACGGAAGGAATTCAGTGATTGCCGGAGTAAGAATCAGAACCCCGTCAGGATGAATGAAGTTTCTGGAAGGGAAAAATCCTTCGTTCTGGGAAAGAAGGGGAGAAATGTGCTCCTGCTGAATACAGAGCAGATCAATGCCCATTTCGTTACATCTGGTTTTAATGCTTTTGTATATTGAAAGCTGGTAATCTTCGTCCAATGTGTTCAGGTAAAGAACAATCTGCATGCACAAAGTATATCATAGTTTTTATTACTGTGGAAAAAATTCTGATTCTTTGCACTTTTCTTTTGCTTCCCGGGCTTCACGCTTTTTTGCGCGGATGCTTCCTGCTGCCTGATACCGGTCGGGAATGCCGGCTTTTATGCGGTCTTCCTGAGACTGAAGCTGGAATTTGACCATTCTTCGGAAAATACTCATCAAGCCTTCTATGTCTGTTTTGGGACAAAGTTCCGCCTGCTGCATTTCGCGCAACAGGTAATAACAGGATTCAATCGTAGACAGATAGTCTTCCTGCGGCTCTTTCTTGAACTGATATTCTGTGCGGTAACCGGCGCTGAAAGAGATTTTCTGCAAAGCGGTAACATTCGGACTGAGCCGGAGCATTTTTTTTGCGCAGGGCCATGTTCCGTCAACAACAACCACGAGCAGTGTTTTTCCTTTGGGTGACAGTGCATTTTCTTCTGCCGGCATCAGCGCGGCTCTGATTGCGGCTGCTCCTTCAGGTTCTGACACGCACCATGCGTCTTCTCCCGGATAAAGCACTGCCGGAAAAAATCGGGGATCAGTCAGAAGGGCTTTAAGCCTGCTGTTTTCCGTAAAATCGATTCCCACAAGGATTTCTGAATCTTCAAGTGAAAGATGGGCAAGACGGCCTGTGCCTGTGCGCTGTTTGTAGGCTTCTTTGGGATGCATCAGAAATACGAATTTGACTCCGCTTCTGACAGAGGTGATGTATTTGCAGTAACAGGTTTCCATGGGGCGGAAACATTTGAGGCATTTTCCGCTCATTCAACACCCTGTTTGAGACAAAGACCGGCAATAAGACAATCATTGCATTTGGGTGCCCGCGCAGTGCAGACGTAACGGCCGTGCAGCACAAGCCAGTGATGAGCGTGATCCATGAACTCGGCGGGCACAACGCGTACCAGGTCTTCTTCAACCTGAACAGGCGTTGTTCCGCATGAAAGCCCGATTCTGGGCGCAATGCGGAGAATGTGTGTATCAACGGGCATTGTTTTCTGACCGAAAAGCACGTTAAGAATAACGTTTGCAGTTTTGCGCCCCACACCCGGAAGTGATTCCAGAGCATCCCGAGTGTCAGGAACTTTACCGCCGTATTGTTCAGAAAGGATTCTGCTTGTGGCAATGACGTTGCGGGCTTTTGAACGGTACAAGCCGATGCTTTTTATGTACTGCTCCAGGCCTTCTGTGCCCAAAGCCTGCATTTTTTCTGCCGTGTCTGCCACTGCAAACAAAGTTTCCGTGGCTTTGTTGACACTTTTGTCAGTTGCCTGAGCCGAAAGCATTACCGCAACCAGAAGCGTAAAATGGTTGGTGTAGTTCAGTTCCGTTTTCGGCTGGGGATTCTGTGCCCGGAAGCATTCGAAAACTTTGCGGATCTGTGCAGGCTCAAGCAGTTTCTGACTCATTTTACTGCAGCCAGCAGAGCCTGAACTTTGTCTGTCTGTTCCCATGTGAACTCGTTGCGGCCGAAGTGTCCGTAAGCAGCAGTTGCGCTGTATACAGGTTTTTTCAGGTCCAGAGTGCGGATGATTCCCGCGGGAGAACAGTCAAAGACTTCCTGAACTGCTTTTGCAATCTGATCTTCAGGGAGTTTGCCGGTGCCGAAGGTATCGATCATGATTGAAATGGGATGCGGAACACCGATTGCGTATGCCAGCTGAATTTCACAGCGGTCAGCAAGTTTTGCGGCAACAATGTTTTTGGCGATGTAACGTGCCATATAAGCTGCTGAGCGGTCCACTTTTGAAGGATCTTTTCCGCTGAATGCACCGCCGCCGTGACGTCCCATTCCGCCGTATGTATCAACAATAATCTTGCGGCCTGTAAGACCTGTGTCACCCACTGGTCCGCCGATTACGAATTTTCCCGTAGGATTGATGTGGAACTTTGTCTTGTCATCAAGAAGCCCTGTTCCGCCCAATGTAGGCCGGATGATTTCTTCAATGACTGCTTCCTTAATCTGTGCATAGGTTACGTCAGGATCATGCTGGTGTGAAATTACGACTGTATCAATGTGAACAGGTTTGTAGCCTTCGTATTCAATTGTTACCTGGCTTTTTGCATCGGGGCGAAGGAAGGGCAGTTTTTTTGACTTGCGGAGTTCTGCTGCACGGCGCAAAAGCTGATGGCTGTACATGATGGGAGCGGGCATCAGTTCCGGAGTTTCGGAACATGCAAAGCCGAACATCATTCCCTGGTCGCCGGCACCCTGCTGACCCTTGAATTCATCAAGTCCGCGGCCTACAACACCCTGATTGATGTCCGGTGACTGAGCATGAATCATGTTGAGAACAGCCATTGAATCGCAGTCCAGTCCGTAATCAGAGTTTGTGTATCCGATGTTGCGTGCAACTTCTTTTGCAATGCTCTGAACGTCAACATATGTGTTTGTGGAAATTTCTCCGCCGACAAGAACCAGTGCAGTAGAAGCAAAAGTTTCGCAGGCAACGTGACTTTCCGGATCTTCTTTGAGACATGCATCCAGAACTGCGTCAGAAATCTGGTCGCACAGTTTGTCAGGATGGCCTTCTCCAACTGATTCTGATGTAAAAAGATGATTTTTTTCTGAAATCATAGTAACTCCTATAATGCTTACCCGAAAACAAAAGTTGTCAGGACTCTTTGATCCGTAGTCGAAAACCAGACAAATCAGTGCAAAAATTTAGGGAAAATTCCCTATTTTTTTACACCCTTGACTAGAATACATATCATAAAATAATGTATACTGAATTCGCACAATTGACAATTAGTTATGAAGGACGAACGCGATTTTGTGCGAGCATTCCGTTCCGTTTGAAAAACCTTTGTACTTTTCTGTGTTTTTCCTGATTTTATGGAACGGCGACAAAAATTTTAGGAGAGGTTATGGCTCTTAAGAAAACCTACACAAAGGACAAAAAAAACTGCAATGTAACTTTTGAACTGAATGCAGAAGCAGCAAAAGGTGCAGAACAGGTATGGCTGGCAGGAGATTTCAACAGCTGGAGCAGTGTTGATACTCCGATGAAAAAAGGAAAAGACGGAAGTTTTACAGTAAAAGTAAAGCTTGAAGCCGGACGTGAATATCAGTTCAGATATCTTCTTGACGGAAAACGTTGGGAAAATGACTGGGAAGCAGACAAATATGTTGCAGCTCCCTTTTCTTACACAGACAATTCTGTAGTAATCGTCTGAGACTGATTTGTTCTTCAGAAGCCTGCCGGTTTTCGGCAGGTTTTTTTTTGCTCTGAAAATGCTGTTGATTTTCCATCTGAATATTTTTGTGTTATAATTATGAATAACATTTGAAACAGAATGTTCACATGAAAAACGGAGCTGACCATGAAAAAAATCCTTTGCGTATCAACCAATCCGGAATTGGCTGCCACAGTCAAGTCTGCCTGTCAGAAGTATTCAATCTATTTTGATCCGGTAATTTTTGGAGACACCGAAGCCGCGTTGAGTTATATTGACTACGAACTTCCTGAAATCAAAGTTCTGGATTTTGCTTCTTCTGAAATTGACAACAACCGTATTATTTCCACAATTGATGCCGATCCCTGGCTTCATAACGGCGGAATCATTGCAGTAGTGGCAGATCAGGCTCAGCTGCAGGCTTTGGAAGACCGCAAGGACCCGAATATTCTGATTGCACTGACATTGCCCGTTTTCTGCGCAAACTTTGCACGGCTTCTCAGAATCCTCTGGATCAATCAGCATCTGCTTTTCAACCGCGGCATGACAGAGCGCCTTGGTGGTCACGAAACAGGTTCTTTTGTGTGCGACAATGATCCCATGGATTTTAAAGTGTTTACCACTTTCCTGGTCGGCTACCTTTACAGCACGAATCGTATTACTGATGACGAACGCTATAATCTGCAGACAGTTTTCATGGAACTGCTGACAAACGCCCTGGAACATGGAAACTGCGAAATCACTTATGAAGAAAAAACTGAATGGCTTGCAAAGGGCGGAAACATTCTGGAATTAATAGAAGAAAAGAACAAAAATCCTGTGATTGCAGCCCGAAAAATCAAGATTGCCTATGTTCTGGGCAAATCCAAATCAAAGTTTGTAATCCGTGATGATGGAAACGGATTTGACTGGCGGTCACGGGTGAACCGGGATCCGGTAGAAGTTTTCTCGGAAGAGACACACGGCCGGGGAATCAGTCTTTCTGAAAACCTGGTTTCCAAGCTTACTTATAATGAAAAAGGCAATGAAGTTTCTTTTGAAATTGACAACCTTAAGAACGCAGCCAACACTGTGCCCGGAATCATGGTTCCCTTTGCAACTGTTGAATATTCTGACAGACAGATTGTCTGCCGTCAGAACGACCGCTCCAATGACCTGTACTTTATCGTAAGCGGACGCTATGCGGTTTATTCCGGCAAAAACCTGATTTCTGTGCTTTCTCCTGATGACATGTTCATCGGTGAAATGGCATTCCTTCTCAACGACCGCCGTTCGGCCACAGTTCTTTCAATCGGTAACGGCCGTCTTATCCGCATACCGAAGAACTCTTTCCTTAACCTGATCCGCAAGAATCCTCATTACGGAATATTCTTCTCAAAGCTGCTGGCACAGCGTCTTGTGCAGCAGACACAGAAAAATGTTGCTCTTATGGCTGAACTTGCAGAACTCAAGGCAAACAGCGGAATTCCGACGGAGTTGCCGGAATAAGTCGGGCTGATTTATGAAAGGGGTAAAATCCTATCAGATGGATATGTGCTCAGGTCCTGTTCTGGGCAAAATGCTGATTTTTGCAGTTCCGCTCATTGCTTCCAGTGTTCTGCAGGTGCTTTTCAACGCTGTTGACGTTGTTGTCGTAGGACGTTTTGTGGGTGACACGGCTTTGGCAGCGGTCGGATGCACTTCTTCGCTTACGAATCTGATAGTCAATCTGTTCATCGGGCTTTCTGTCGGTGCCAATGTAGTTGTTGCACGTTATTTCGGTGCAAAAGAAAAAGACGGCGTGCAGGATTCCGTGCATACTTCAATTTCTCTGGGCTTTGTCAGCGGAATCATTCTGACGGGAATCGGAACAGTCGGTGCGCCCTGGTTTCTTAAGTGGATGGGAACTCCTTCTGAAGTGCTGCCTCAGGCAACAACTTATCTTCGCGTCTACTTTTTCGGGATTACCAGCACAATGGTGTACAATTTCGGCAGTGCGGTTCTGCGTGCAGTAGGTGACACGCGCCGTCCGCTGTATTTTCTGCTTTTTTCCGGGCTTCTCAACGTGGGCCTCAACATTGCTTTTGTTACAGTTGTAAAACTTGGAGTTGCAGGTGTTGCTCTTGCTACGATAATCGCTCAGACTGTGGCCGCGGCTCTTGTTCTGTGGTGCCTTGTACGTGACACTTCACTGATTCATCTTTCTTTCAAAAAACTTCGCATCGCTTCCCGCCAGTTCCGTGAAATACTTAAAGTGGGACTTCCCGCCGGATTTCAGGGCATTGTCTTTGCACTTTCAAACACAGTCATCCAGTCAACGGTAAATTCTTTCGGGGCCGTGGTTGTGGCAGGAAACGCTGCCGGCGCAAATGTGGAAGGTTTTGCTTACTTTTCCATGAATGCCTTTTATCAGGCCACAATTTCTTTTGCAAGTCAGAATTACGGAGCCGGAAATTACAAGCGCATCAACAGGATTGTGATTACTGCCCAATGCTGCGCGATTGTTGCGGGGCTTTCTACCGGATTTGCAATGCTTTATTTCGGACGCCCGCTGATGGGAATCTATTCTTCCAGTGCACAGGTAATTGAAGCCGGCTACAAACGCCTTGAAGTAATCATGAGTTCCTACTTTCTTTGCGGCATGATGGACGTGATGGTGGGCGGACTTCGCGGAATCGGTTATTCTGTGGTTCCCATGATCGTGTCACTTGTAGGTGCCTGCGGAACACGTCTTCTGTGGATTGCAACCCTGTTCCGGCTGCCGGCGCTTCACAGTCCCACCGGCCTTTACTTGTCATACCCGATTTCCTGGGCAATTACTTTTTCTGTGCATACAATCTGTTTCGTTGTCCTGAAGCGCAGACTGGACCGCAGTGTCCAAAATCAGTCCTGCTCTGATTGCCCACGAAACTGATAGAAGTTATACTTTATTCAATTAAGGAGATTTTCGGATTATGAAAATTGCATTGCTTTACGGCGGAAAAACCGGCGAACACGAAGTTTCAGTTGTGTCTGCAACTTCTGTAGCCCGCGCAATAAATACAAAAAAACATCAGGTTTCATTGATCAGCATTTCAAAGAAAGGCGAATGGTTCCTGCAGGATTCTTCTGAACTTGAGCGCATCAACGGAGACAGTTCAGCTTTGCTAAGCGATGCGGCTACAAAAAAACGCATCTCCGTGGTTCCCGGAGGCGGAACTGCAGGCGCTTTTTTGGTAAATGAAGCAGGTTGTGCAAATGTTCCTCTTGCTGTTGATATTGTTCTGCCGATTCTTCACGGAACTTTCGGCGAAGACGGACTTGTTCAGGGACTTCTTGAAATGGCAGAACTTCCATATTGCGGTTGCGGTGTATGTGCAAGTGCCGTAAGCATGGACAAAGAAAAAACAAAACAGGTATGGATTCAGGCAGGGCTTCCTGTTGTTCCTTACATTGCTTTGCGCCGCATTGAGCGCACTGATTCTGCAGCTTTTGAAGAAATCATCGGCCGCGCAGAAAAAGAATTCGGTTATCCTGTGTTTGTAAAGCCTTGTCGTGCAGGAAGTTCCGTAGGTGCAAGCAAGGCAGCGGACAAAAACGCGCTTCTGGCTTCAATTGACGAAGCTCTTCTGTGGGATGACAAAATCCTGATAGAACCTTTTGTAAGTGCCCGCGAAATTGAATGTTCCGTTACAGGTGTCGGCGAAATCACTGCTTATACTCCATGTGAAATTTGTCCGACTCATGAATTCTATGATTATGATGCAAAATATCTTGATCCGGAAGGAGCAAACTTCAAAGTGCCTGCTGCAGTTGATGCAGAAACTCTGGATTATGTCAAAGAAACAGCTGTAAAAGCATTCAAAGCTTTGGACGGCGACGGTTTTTCAAGAATCGATTTTTTCATGGACAAAAAATCAGGCAAACTTATGCTTAATGAAATCAACACGATTCCCGGTTTTACAAGCATAAGCATGTTCCCGAAAATGTGTTCTGAATCAGGTCTTGCGTACAGCGATCTGATTGAACTTCTGCTCAGTCTTGGCGTCAGACGCTTTGAAGAGAGCCGCAGACTCAAAACCAGCCGGGTGTGATCATGCATAGTTACAGCGCAGAATGTCCATTCAAAAGCCTTTCTGACATAAAAGGCAAAAAAATTACTGTTATGGGCCTTGGGCTTAACGGCGGCGGTGAAGCATCCGTCCGTTTTTTTGCCCGCTATGGTGCAGAAGTTACCGTTACTGACATGAAGACGGCAGAACAGCTTGCCGCGACGATTGACAGACTGAACAATGATCCGTCTTTGAAGAATGCACGGATCAGGTACGTTCTTGGTCATCATGACATTGCTGATTTTGAAAATGCGGATTGTGTAATCAAAAATCCGGGCGTAAAGATTGAAGGAAACAAATTTCTTGCGGCCGCCCGTGCCATTGAATCCGACATTTCGATTTTTCTGCGCTTTTCTCCCGCTCCAGTGATTGCAGTAACCGGAAGCAAAGGAAAATCTTCTACTGTAAGCGCAATTCATTTCGGGCTGCGTGAAGCCGGTTGGAATGCTTTTTTGGGCGGAAACATTACAGTCAGTCCCCTGACTTTTTTTGAAGAAACTTCTGCAGAGACACCCGTTGTTCTTGAACTTTCCAGCTGGCAGCTGGCGGATTTGCGCGGACGCGGTGTTCTAAAGCCGAAAGTTTGCGTTCTTACGAAAATTGTGCCCGATCATCAGAACTGGTACGGCAACATGGAAAGCTATGTTGCTGACAAAAAGCTGATTTATGCTGACCAGACTGAGAATTGCTACACTGTGTGTGCCGCTGATGAAGACTGGGGCCGGCTGTTTGCATCTGAAACGGGCGGAACTGTAGCCTGGTACAGCAAAGCGGAACCTTCCGACTGTGATTCCTGCTGTTCCGGTTCTGCACGGGCATGGATTGGCAGTGACGGAAAGGGGTATGTTTCCATGGGCGGCAATACTTATGCTGCTGTCAAAGACACTATTGTGCCCGGTGCCCACATGAAGCAGAACATGCTGAATGCGGCCCTTGCAATTGCACTCTTTTCAGAATCCTGTTCCGGAAAAAGCGCTGCTTTCCTTGAAAAAGCTGCGGAAATTTTCGGACGTTTCCCCGGCATAGCCCATCGTCTGGAATTTTTCTGCAAGTATTCATGCGCTTCAACTGAGTTCCGCTTCTACAATGATTCGGCCGCAACAGTTCCCGAAGCTGTGGCAGAAGCTGTCTCTGCTTTTGAAACAGAGCCTGTGCTTCTTTGCGGCGGCACTGACAAAAACCTGGAGTTTGCACCTTTGGCAGCAGTTGCCCATAAAGCCCGCGCCCGTTATATCCTTGCAGGAAGCGGTTCTGACAAACTGATTCCTCTGCTTAGGGAAAAAGGCGTGGATTTTTGCGGGCCTTTTGAAAGCCTTGATGCGCTTCTTGCGGCCTTGAAAGCGGATTTGCCTTCCTTTGCGAAAAAAGCCGCGGAATCCGGTTTGGCATCAGTGCCTGTAGTTTTTTCTCCGGGAGCAACTTCTTTCGGGATGTTTGCCAACGAGTTTGACAGGGGCAATCAGTTCAAGACGAAAGTCTGCGGACTTTTTGTGTAAAAAAACGGAAATAACACTGTATATAGTGTTTTTTCCGCGTTAATTACCTATTGCTCCACCACAAAAAAGGATGTACAATATGAGCGTGTCCAGTTTGTATATTGTCGCTACTCCCATCGGAAATTTGGGAGACATAACTTACCGTGCTGTGGAAACATTCAAAAGTGTTGATGTTATTGCAGCCGAAGATACGCGACATACTTTACAGCTGTTGAACCATCTGGAAATCCGTAAACCGCTTGTTTCCTGCCGTGCACAGAATGAGGAAGAAGCCGCGAAAAAGATCATCGGGTTGCTTAAAGAAGGCAAGAATGTTGCTTTTGCAAGCGATGCCGGTACACCCGGAATCAGTGATCCCGGTGCGGTTCTCTGCAAAATGGTACGGGAAGCAGGTTACACCGTTGTTCCTATTCCTGGAGCATCGGCTTTTGCAACGCTGATCAGTGTGGCAGGGCCCGGTGGAAAAACAATCGTGTTTGAAGGTTTCCTATCTCCCAAAGCAGGGCGGCGCAGAGCACGGCTTCGGGAATTGCTCGCTACCGGTTGGGCGTTCGTTTTGTACGAATCTCCTTTCAGAATTGTTAAACTTTTAACGGATATTGCCGATATTGATAGTGAGCGTCATGTGGTGGTTGGTCGTGAGTTGACCAAGTTGCATGAGGAAGTAGTGGAGGGCTCTGCTGTTCAGGTACGCGATGATTTTGCAGGACGATCAAAAGTTCTTGGTGAGTTCGCGGTATTTGTTTCAGGGAATAAAAACGCTCAACTTGTTTCAGAAGATACCGATAACTAGGTGAGGCAGGACAAAATGACAATTAATGGACTTAGAGGAATAAATCCTCTCGACAAACTTGACAACACTCAGAAAGCTACTCCCAAAAACTCTGTTTCCGTGGGCTCAGACAGCATTTCAATTTCAAGTGAAGCAAAAGAAATGGCTGAAGTTTACTACATGAACGAGGTAGCAAAAGAGACTCCCGATGTTCGCGCAGATCTGGTGGAGGCAGTCAAGGAAAAAATCAAAGATCCGTCTTATCTCAGTGCAGCTGTTATTCAGTCAACAGCAGACAAAATCCTTACAAGTTTTGGTCTGTAAGCCGGATTTGATAATTAATTGATTATGCAACAGGGCGGAACAATGTTTCCGCCTTTTTTTTTAGTAAAAAGGAAAAGGGCAAAAGGAAAAGATCATGGCAGATTTGTATTTCAGAGTTTCTCCAAACATCATTCTGGGTTCTTACTCTTCAACCCGGTTGGGACAACTGGTAAACGAATACGGTTCACGATTTATGGTTGTAATGGATCCGATTCTGGGAGACTACGGAGTTGCTAAAAAACTGACCCAAACTCTTGATGACCGCAAAGTAAATTATTTTGTATTTGACGACATTCCTTCTGCACCGGATTCTTCTGTAATCAAACAGGCACTTAATCTTGCAAGAGAAGGCCATGTTCACGGAGTGATTGCCTGCGGCGGAACAAAGGCCATGAATGTAGGGCGTGTAGTTGCGGCTTTGTGCAATGCTTCCAATGATCTGTACTCTTTTGTGGACGGTGCTGTGCCTGTGTGTGCTCCTCTGCCTCTTGTCTGTGTGCCTACCACAATGCGCGACATGTTCCTTTTTGCGGACCGTGCTCCCGTTGTTGATGCCCGGAGCCGCCAGCTCAAGCTTATGAAAGTTCAGCCCAGTCTGAACAAACTTACGGTTTTTGATCCGAATCTCTCCGTAAGCCTTACCGAAAATCAGGTTGCTTCCATTTCTCTTCATGTTCTCTGCATGGCACTGGAAAGCTACATTTCACAGAAATCAAACTTTTTCTCCGACATGATTGCAGAAAAAGCCATTGAACTTGCAAGCAGCGCAATGGACGGTTCCCCCACTTTGACAACGGCTACGCCTCCGGAACTTTTTCTGGCACAGAGCGGCTGCATGGCGTCTTTGGCGGCGGGCGTAAGTTCAACAGGTGCAGGTTCTCTGCTTTCATGGACAATCAATGCGCGTTACAAAGTGGCAAGAGGCATTACAGCTGCAATCATGCTGCCTCACATTATTGAAGACGCGGCAAAGTACAAATGCGACAAAATTGCAAAAGCTGCACGCATTTTCCGTGTGGCAACAGAAACTACAAGTGACGAAGCTGCCGCATCTGCTTTTGCAGAAAATGTTCGCAACCGTCTTGCAATGGCAAATCTTCCGGCCCGCCTTAAAGAGCTTTCTGTCTCCATGGAACAGCTGGCTTTGGCTGCAGAAGATGCGGGTGACCTGGAACTGATTAATGCCATGCCGTACTCAACAACTACAGACGACTTGTTCGATCTGATCAAAAAGGCTTTCTGACGTGATTACTCCTGACAAGTTGTGGCAGCTGGAGGGCGGGCAGCGGCGGCGCAAACTGGCTTTGACTTTCGGTGCTTTGGAACGTGACATTGCAGGCATTGCTGAGCCCGGCAACGAATACAGTTTCGGGTCCATGGCACGGGCTGAATACACAAGAAAACTTGCCGCCGTTGTAATGAAAGATCCACTTCTGCCCGAAAATGCCCGGGCGGAACTTCAGACACTGCTTGATTCGCCTGTATTTGATGAACGGCGGCTCTGCAATTGTGCCCGGAATCATCTTCTTGCGATTATCGGAACTTTTCCGGCTGAATGGGATCTTGTGATTGCACCGCACTCTCAGACTGAAACAGCCGGGCAGGTGGAGAACAGGCCTTTTTTCAAAGGTGTAAAAGTTTATGCCGAAGACATACGTTCTCCCTTCAACCTTGGTTCAATAATGCGCACTGCAGAAGCTTTCGGGGCGGAACAGCTTTATCTGTCACCTTTCTGCACTGACGAAAAACACCCCCGGGCAATCAGGTCCGCAATGGGCTGCAATGAAGTGCTTTCCGTAAGCCGCATCAGTCTTGACCAGATTCCTGCAGATGAAAACGTTTTTGTGCTTGAAACCGGCGGAACCGACATACGGGATTTCAAGTTCCCCAAAACCGGCGTTGTGATTCTGGGTTCTGAAGAACTGGGCGTAAGTCCTGAAGCATTGGCCCGGGCAAACTGCGGCTGTGTTTCTATTCCCATGTACGGAATGAAGGCGTCTTTGAACGTAGGTGTTGCTTTCGGGATTCTGATGGAAAACTGGATTGCTTCACTTGCCCGGTGACAGGGCTGCAATTCTTGGTTCAGTGCTCTTTTGAGTAGCTTTTGCTGAGCTTTGCGGCCAGCACTTTAAGATGTTCTTCGTTTCTGATGCTGAAGGCTGCCAGAACCATTGGATCAAACTGATAGAATTCAACTTCTCCGTCCTGATAACGGCAGAGCATGTCTGCAAGGTAAACCACGCTGGCCGTGTTGCGGAACTTCTGAGGTGCTTCCATGGGATCGTGGTGGTAACGGATTGTGCTTGTAATCACTTCCGGGAATGACCATTTTTCTGCAATGCGGGCACCGATTTCGCTGTGGTTCATGCCGGCCGAAATTTTCTCGAAAAACAGTTTGTCAGTTGATTTTTCTCTGCATATCCGCTGAAAATGTTCCAGCATGTTGGGATGAGCCGTCTGGAAGATGATTTTTCCCATGTCATGAAGAAGGCCGCACACGTATGAATCTTCAATGACTTCGCGCTTGAAGGGGAAAAAGTTTCTGCTCAGGTTGTAAGCATAGAAAGCAACTTTTGCCGAATGATCCCAAAGAACCTTTGCATCGGCTTCGCTGCCGCCGAGACTTGAAATTGTTCCCACTGAATAAAGCAGATTGCGTATTCCGCGGAGCCCGACAAGTTTTACGGATTCTGCAATGCTTGTGCACTGTTTCTGCAGTGAAAAAGCGGCGGAGTTTACAAGTTTGAGCAGATCTGCAGTCAAAGAAACGTCGCTGCTGATCTGTGCCGCAATTTCTGACAGTTTTACGTCAGGATTGTTGAGCATTGCATTGATTGTGGAAATGTTTTCCGGAAAGGGCGGAACTTCTTCAATCATGGGAAGAATCTGTTCTGCAAGGTCTGAATAAGTCTGTACTGTGTTTTTGCTGAAAGGAAGAACAAGGCGGCAGATTGTCTCGCCGTTTTCGCACAGAACCTGATAATTGTCTTCCGTAAGGCCGATTTTTCTGAGCATCAGAATCATGATGATCAGTCCCAGGCCGGCACCTTCTGAATCATCAATGATTTCTTCAAATGCCTGGTCCATGGAAGTATATTCGTTTGCACGGACAACTTTGTCATGAATGCGTTTGTATTCAAAGACAGTCAGTTCCGCGTTGTTGCGGACTTCAAGCTTAAGTTTGTCCGCAGAATTCTGCATGATGAATTTTATGTAGTAACCGGCATCCTTCTGCATGGAAAGATAATAGCGGATGTTGTCGAGAGTATCGGCTTTGAATGTCTTGAGGCCTTCTTCGTAATCGTTCTTGTTGTGGATGTCCAGATGCTTTGCGGCAAAATATACACGTTTTGTATTTGCTTTCTTTGCGTTGGTAATCAGCTCATTGAGGCAGTAAACCAGGTATTCCGTCATGTGTTCCTGATTGAGTTCCTTCAAGAACTCCGTGAGAACCTGAGCCATATAGTCACTCATTTCGTGCGGAAGAGTGTATGTGGTGATTGAGAGCGGAATGTGAGACTGTACTGCTTTGCGGATTTTTGATGAATCCACAACTTTTGAAGCCAATTCAGACATACGGAAAATATGATACCATATGTTACAAAAAAAACATAGGACAAAAAATCGCTTTAAAGTGAATAAATAGTAAGGTTTTCTGACAAAATGTTTGAAAAAATGAACAACTGACTGTAAATCTTCGGCAGCCGCGCCTTCCTTCGCGCATTTTTATAAAGAGTTGGCTGGTAATTCAATTATAAAAACACTGTCAGTCAGTGCGCAACTGAAAAAAAGGCTGTCTGACCAGGAATATCAGACAGCCGGACAGACAATCTTTTGGGAAAGTCTGTCATAAAAATCAGTCAAATAAAAAAGCTAGGAGGTGCTTTTTTATTTGGAAAGAAGTTCCAGAAGTTCTCCGTCAGGATCATGTCCGTATTCCCAGATCATGAAACCTGCAAGGCCTTTTTCTTCAACGTAGTTTCTGATTACGGCGATTTCTTCAGCATCAGTGTAGCTTACGAAAGTGTCGCCGTTGTAAAGCCATGCTGTCTGGGCAACTTCGTCCCAATAGCGTGTGTATTCACCGCCTTCAAGCAGCTGTTTTGCCAAAGGCCAGGAAACCCCGTCAGGATATGCTCCGCTTGCAAAGGACTGGAAAAGTCCGTTTGTGTCACCGGCAGCAACTCCGCTCCATGCGCATCCGTAGAATGCGACACCTACAACCATTTTTTCAGCAGGAACACCGGCTGCAAGATACATGTCCACAGTCTGTGCTGTTGACCAGCCGCCCCATGCAGGATCAGCGGGGTTTACGAAAATGTTGGAGTGATGACCTGTGGTTGCGCTCCATGAACCGTAATAGTCGTATGTCATGAGCTTGAGTACGTCAACAATTTCTGACACTGCGGCCACATCGATTTTCTGGGGATACCAGGTTGAAGCAGGAACAGCGCAGGAAATGGAATAAGTTTTGCCTGTTTCGGCAGAAAGTGCATTGAATGCGCTTCGGATGTCGCCAAGAAGGGTGATGAAGTTTTCAGCATCGGCAGGACTTGATGTGATGGCCTGTCCCCAGTCGGGTCCGACGGGATATTCCCAGTCAATGTCGATTCCGTCAAGATTTTTTCCGCGTACAAGATCAACAATGTTTGCTACGAATTTTGCTCTGAGTACGTCATCGGCAGAAACCTGACTGAATCCGTCTGCGCCCCAGCCGCCGATTGAAACAACCATTTTCAGCGCAGGGAATTTTTTCTGGACTGCGGCAACTTCTTCCCAAAGGTTGGGGAAAGGTGTGATTTCTGATTCAACATCAGGGAATGAAATTTCTGCTGTTGTTCCGTTTACGTGGGCAAAAGAAATGATCAGCTGTGTAAGCAGGTCGCCTTTGATGTCGTCTGCTGTCCAGTGTCTGTTGTTTGCCTGCTGTTCTTCTACGGTTGAGCCGATGGGCCATGTGCGGATGTAGCTTTCAATGATTTTTCCGCTTGCTTCTGCCTGTGTGGGCCCCATGTCTTTTTCTGGAACTGATGAGCAGCCTGTGATGCCGGCAACAAGTCCCAGCCCGAGGAGCAGTGCGAGAACTGCATTTGTTTTTGTATTCATGATTCCTCCGTTTATGTAATCCGCAAAAGCGGACCCGCTGTGCTTCTGTTCTGCAAACTGAAGAAATGTGCGCACTGCCGGAAAGCAGAGGCCGGAAAGTCCGGAAACCAGGTGAGTGAACAGGATTCCGGACCTGCCATTTTCAAGAGTTCATAAAAACTGAAGCTGCGGTTTTTACAGGGTTAGTTTACGTCTTCAACTGACTGAAAGAAAGTGGAAAGACTTTCGGTTTTGGGGGAATCTTTTCGGGATAATTATGCTCTGAATTATGGTTTTTCAACAGATAGCCGTGGCAGGAACTGATTTTTTATGAATCAGCGTTTGAGAAAGAGACCGATTTCTTTCCAGGCTTCTTTGCTTTCGGGGATAAGGTCTCCCACCTGCTGAAAAACGTGATACATGCCTTCATATTCCTGAAGCGTTGCATCAACGCCTTGTGCTTTTGCATTCTGATAAATTGTGCGGCTGTCGCTTTGAAGAACTTCCCAGGTTCCCACCTGAATCAGCATGGGCGGAAAATCTTTGTAATCACCGAAAACAGGCGAAAGATAAGGATCAAAGAGATTTGCGCTGCCGGCGTAAAGGGATGTCATGGATTTTTTCTCAGTTGTGCCAGTTGTGCCGCTTTCAGTTTTGGAAGCAGCCGGTTCGGAAGGTGCAGACTGAACTTTGTCAGCTTCTCTGCAGCTGTGGCGGGCAATGCCGAACATGGGATCCTTGTAAAGATTCGTCCGGTGGGTTTCTCCGGTTCCTGCAAGGTCTCCCCAAGGTGAAAGACAGATAATTTTCTCAGGAAGTTCCCGACCCTGGTCACGGAGCTTAAGACACAAGGCAAGGACAAGATTTCCGCCTGCACTGTCTCCGATCAGGGTAACGTCGGAAGCTTTCCAGCCGTTTTCCAGGATCCAGTTCCATGCAGCCATGCCGTCTTCAAGGGCGGCGGGATAAACGTATTCCGGTGCAATGCGGTAATCAATGTTTATGACGGCGGCATCGTCTGCCAGTTTTGAAAGTTTTACGGCCTGGTTTCTGTAGGAATCAATCATTCCGATAACGTATGCACCGCCGTGAATCTGGAAAATCAGTTTTTTTGAATCGGAACCGTCTTTTTTGAGCAGTTCAATGGGAACGCCGCAGTCAATTTTTGTGTTTGTGTAGCCTTTGGGCGCCTTCCATTCAGAACCTTTTGCAGAAAGGGCGGCACCTGCAGAAAGCATTCCGTCGCCTTTCATCATGGGAAGATTTCTTGCTTCGCGGATGAATTCTCTGACAAGTGTGCCCATGTAAGAAACCTTTCTGTCCGGGCGGGAAAGTTTGCAGTTTGCATCAAGAGCCAGAACAATCAGGACAAAGATCCACAGTTTTTTGAACCAGCCGAGTTTTCCGGAAAGGTATTTTTCCCAGAAAGAGGAAAACCTGAAAAAGACAAAGAGTCCCAGCAGTATGAACAGCGAAATCCAGCCGGACACATTGGCATCAATTACAAAAAGTGTGAAGCCTGCACCGGAAAAAAATGCCAGACAGAAAAGACAGAACAGGACAAGGTTCTTTGCGGGGATTTTTTTCATTTCAGTTTCCTTATGTTGTGTATTGTGAGTGTTCGTTGACGTTTTCAAAATGTCGTCTGGAACGAGCGCAGCAAATGCTTCGCTTTGAGGAGATCCTTCGACTACGCTCAGGATGACATTGTGACCATGGCAGATCCTTCGACAAAAAACTTGTTTTTATCGCTCCGGATGACAACCCGGATGTGTCAGGATGACAGCGCGTGCTTCGGGTCGTTCAGCAGCCGATTTCTTCGTGCTTTGTGCGCATTGCAAGAATG